>NZ_JBAWSX010000009.1:0-193112 GCF_037104725.1 Bacillus bruguierae
GAGAATGAAGAGATTGACATATAGGATTTGTCAATAATTAGGGTGGTACCGCGAATAAAATCGTCCCTACTGATTAATTTCAGTAGGGATTTTTGTATTTTCATAACAACTAAATAATAGATAAGCGATGAATGGAATAGAGTAGTGTATGTTTTCCCTGTTAAAGAGAGCTGACGGTAGGTGTAAGTCAGTACATAGAACAACATGAATTACAATCCAGGAGCATCTTCTTCGAGCGAAATGTAAGGGGAAGACGGTGAAGAGCCGTTATAGAGAATGAAGAGATTGACATATAGGATTTGTCAATAATTAGGGTGGTACCGCGAATAAAATCGTCCCTACTGATTAATTTCAGTAGGGATTTTTGTATTTTCATAACAACTAAATAATAGATAAGCGATGAATGGAATAGAGTAGTGTATGTTTTCCCTGTTAAAGAGAGCTGACGGTAGGTGTAAGTCAGTACATAGAACAACATGAATTACAATCCAGGAGCATCTTCTTCGAGCGAAATGTAAGGGGAAGACGGTGAAGAGCCGTTATAGAGAATGAAGAGATTGACATATAGGATTTGTCAATAATTAGGGTGGTACCGCGAATAAAATCGTCCCTACTGATTAATTTCAGTAGGGATTTTTTATTTACCTCCACTAAGTACCAATAGTGATGTAAAGGAGGTGAATAGCTATGGAAGATGGCTATTACTATGTAAAATTACTTGCAAAACAATTTGAAAAATTAGGAACAGAAAGAGGAGAACAGAATGAAGAAAGATGGTTTAAAGAAAGAGTTATTACCTAGACATGTGCAATTTTTAGCGTTAGCGGGAATGATTGGTACGGGTATTTTTAAAGGTAGTGGAGATACTTTAGGGATTGCCGGGCCTGGTGTAATTATTTCGTACTTACTTGGTGGATTATTAATGATGATTGTTATGGTGGCTTTAGCTGAAATGGCTGTTGTTTATCCAAATCATAATGTTCAACATTTAGTTCATAAGGCTTTTGGGTTTCATGTATCATTTGTCGTTGGATGGCTATACTGGATTAACTGGACGCTTGTTACAATTGTAGAAATATTAGCTGCAGGCTCTTTTTTACAATTTTGGTTTTCGAATGTACCTCTTTGGTTACTGAGTGCTATTTGTGCGCTTTTAGTTGTGGGAATTAACAGTTTTCAGGTGAAATTTTATGGCGAAATGGAATTTTGGTTTGCTAGTATAAAAATTTTGGCACTTATATTATTCATCCTTTTAGGCGGAGCAGTCTTATTTGGACTAACGAGTTTTGCTCCATCGACACCAACGGAACATTTACTTGGGCATGGGGGATTCTTTCCAACTGGTATTAAAGGGGTATTTAGTGCTTGTTTTATTGTAATGTTTTCATTCGGAGGATCTGAGTTAATAGGGGTAGCAATTTCTGAGACAAAGGACGTTGAAAAGGTTTTACCTAAAGTGATAAAGGGTGTTGTTTGGCGCGTTATCATATTTTATATCTTGCCCATTACAATTATTGCGGGATTAATACCTTGGAATAAAGTTGCAGGAAATGAAAGTCCGTTTATACAAGTAATGAATGCTATTGGTATCCCAGGTGTTGCACACATCATGAATTTTGTTTTATTAACTGCAGTTCTTTCAGCTGCGAATTCAGGAGTTTTTGCTACTTCCAGAACAATGGTTGCGCTAGCTGAAAAAGGAGAAGCGCCAAAAATATTGAAACAGACTGCGAAATCAGGTGCACCAATCATTGCAATCGCTTTTAATGGCTTATTATTATTGATAGGGGCAGGACTAGCATTCTTTGCTCCAGATAGTATTATCAGAACAATGATGACAATTCCAGGATTTACAATGTTATTGCTTTGGTTAAGTATTTGCTTTGCACAACTTAAATTACGTCCAACTTATTCAACAATGCCTAATTTTAAAATGAGTTTTTTTCCAACTACGACTATTATTGGAATCGTAGGATTATGTATTATTTTCATAGGTTCAACGTTTAGTAATGGAATTTCAGTCGGAACAGTGGTTTGTTTTACAACTTTAGCAATTTTAAGTGGTTTTGCTTTACTTAAAGGACGGAATAGAAAGAAGACACACAATTAAAGCATATAAGTTAAATCCATGAAGGGATAAATCAAAGCCACAACAAAAAGCTGTACTATTTCACGTATACAATAATACAGCTTTTTGTATATTATTTTACGGAATGAGCTTGTTGCATTTTTTTAATAATTCGTATTTGTCCGCGATGACTTAACTCGTCTTCAAATACATGAAACCATTTGAAATAATTGTTTGCTGGTTTATCATACCAAAATGTAGTTGTTTTAAATAACCATTCGTTTGGAAGTGATTGAAATGTAGCGATTGTTTTCTCGCGCACTTCTTGTAATGTATTGATGTAGAAGTCTAATGGCTGGTTTTTAATTTTCTCGCGTCCAAGATTACCTAGTTCAACACCTGGTAACCAGCGTTCTAGTTCTTCCTCTGTCGGTTCTCTGTCTTCAAATGTATGAATTTGATAATAAAATTCGATAGCCGCCATGTGATACAGAAGCATACCAATTGAATTTGTATTTTCATCATATAAATAGTCTAATTCCTCAATTGTTAAACCTTGGACAGCCTGTAGTGTCGAGAAACGTGCATAGTTCATCATTGAAACAAGTTTAGAAAAATCATCGCTTAATCCATCAATTTTATCAATTAAAAATAAATTCTCCATAGAAATCCCCCTGTTCTGAAAAACCGACCTATACTTAATTTCTCCAAATAGGAAGAGATTCCTGTTTTTATGTCGATTTTTTAACTTGTATTTATATAATGAACAGTAGGGGTGAAGAAAGTTTCACTTTATCCTAAAACAATAAGTTCTCTATTCGCATGTGTAATCACTTCATACCCAGTTTTCGTCACGACAATATCATCTTCAATTCTGCAACCGCCAAAGTTTGGGATATAAATACCTGGTTCTACGGTTACAACCATTCCTTCTAACAGCGTGTCTGTACTGTCTTTTGATAATCGAAGAGGTTCATGAAGTTCTAATCCAATTCCATGGCCTGTTGAATGACCGAAGTATTCACCGTAGCCATGTTCAGTAATGTAATTTCTTGTAACGTCATCGATTGTTTTTGCCGACTCACCTGGGCGGATTGCTTCAGTGCCGCGTTTTAAAGCTTCAAGTACAATGTTGTATATCTTTACAAATTCTTTAGAACAACTGCCAATTGCAACAGTGCGCGTTAAATCCGAGCAATATCCGTTATAAAGTGCACCAAAGTCTAATGTAACAATATCACCGTCTTCAATGATTTTACTTGTAGCTACCCCGTGCGGGAGAGAAGAGCGAGTACCAGACGCTATGATAATGTCAAACGATGAAGAGGAAGCTCCTTGTTTTCGCATGAAAAATTCTAATTCATCTCTTACATCGTGTTCGGATACGCCAGGTTTTAGGAAAGTTGTAATATGCCCAAAGGCATCATCTGCGATGCGAGCGGCAATTTTAATCATTTCGATTTCAGACTCTTCCTTTACGGTACGAATCGTCTCGATTATTTCATCTACATGAACAAGTTTGACATTTATATAATTTTGCAACGCTGTGTATTGTTTTAGCGTCATGTTATTTTCTTCTATACCTAGTTTTTTAATTTGTAATCTGTCTACTTGAGCGGCAATTTCTTGTTCTATGTTCCCTTTGTGCATAATAATTTCTGCTTCATGTACTTGTGCTTTCGCTTGATCTGTATAACGGAAATCTGTAATAAATACTGCATTTGTAGGGGAGATTAAGACAACTCCAGCAGTACCTGTAAATCCAGTTGTATATCTACGATTTTCTTTTTTTGTAATAAGTAATCCGTCTATTCCATATTGATGTAGCTGTTTTTGTATTTTTTTAATTCTTGAATTCATTTTAATTCCTCCCTTTCATCCCCTTACATAAAGCAATAATAATGCCAACATTTTGTATAAGGGGGAAAGTTGTTTATGTAGCATGAATAGGGAGTAAAGTTCTGCTGAGAAAAGAGTTTCGCTAAATCTCTGTCAAATAATATAGACACACAAGGTAATTTTGTGTCTATATTATTTGACAAAAAAATGATTGTGTAAAAAATGAACGAAAAAGAGATGATTACCCTATTGTAATCATCTCTTTTTATCTTTAAGCCTTTAATTTCATCACCGTGTCTGCATCTGGCGTTACATATACTGTTTGTTGATTATCGTACGTCACAAACCCAAGCTTTGCTCCGCTCGGCTTTTTCACATGACGAATTTTCGTATAATCGACTGGAACTGAGCTCGATTCTTTTGCCTTACTAAAGTAAGCAGCAAGCTTTGCTGCTTCAATTAATGTCTCGTCGCTTGGCTCTAATGAACGAATGACTACGTGTGATCCTGGAATGTCTTTCGTATGAAGCCAAATTTCATCTCGGCGTGCAAGTTTACTTGTTAAATAATCGTTTTGTTTGTTATTTTTTCCGACTAAAATCTCTGTTCCGTCACTTGCAATATATTTGTCCAATATAGGTTTTGCAGGTTTCTTCTTTACATTTTTCGCTTTGCGATTCCGCATATATCCTTCTTCAGCTAGTTCTTCGCGAATTTCCTCAATATCTTTAGAAGAAGCAGCTTCCATTTGTTGTAATAAGCTGTCAAAGTAAAAGATTTCTTCGTCTGTTTTTTCGATTTGTTCTTCAACGATTGCGATGGAATTTTTTGCTTTTTGATATTTTTGGAAATAACGCTGTGCATTTTCTGATGGTGTGCGCAGTGGATCTAAAGTAATTTTTACAGTGCCGCTATTTTCATCATAGTAATTGATAACTTCAATTTCTTTGTCGCCTTTTTTCATTGCGTACATATTAGCAGTAAGCAATTCACCAAATAGTTGATATTTATCTGCTTTGCTCGCGTCCTCTAACGTTTTTTGTAATTTAATTACTTTCTTTTCATTTTTTGCTTTTTCATTTTGCATAAACCGCTCTAAATCATGGGCCTGTTGCTTTACGCGGTCACGCTCTGCTTTTCCAAAGAAGAATCGATCTAGTAATTCACTGACAGATGAGAATGCTTTCTCTTCACCTTTTAAGTGTGAAAGTGGGAATAAATAAAAGAATTCTTTCCCATTTGCTACAATCATCGAAGGCGTATACTGATGTTGTAAGAGCGGTTTTTGTAGTGTGAAAAATGCTTCAGATAATGCATGCTCATTCACCATGCCAGCCTTTGCAACTACTTCTTTTGCAAATAATGGAGAGATTCCTATAAAAGCTCCTACGAGTTGTTTATCCATATTTCCTGATAAAAAGTCGAGCGGTCGAATAAATTCTTCTTGCGTTTCAATTTGCAAGGGATTGATTTTCTGTTGCGCTGGCGGTGCAATATATTCAGACCCGGCATATACAGTGCGGTGACGGTTTACCGCTAAAGAAACGTGTTTTAAACTATCCAAAATTATATTTGTTTTGGAGTCTACTAAAATGATATTACTATGACGCCCCATGATTTCAATAATTAATGTTTTTAATGATTCATCACCAATTTCATTGCGGCTGCGAATTGTAACTCGAATCATCCGTTCTAAATCAATTTGTTCAATTTTTTCAATGAATCCACCTTCTAGATGTTTGCGAAGAAGCATGCAAAACATTGGCGGTAATGCAGGGGAGTCATAATTTTGTGTTGTTAGATGCATCCGTGCATATGTTGGGTGTGCGGAAAGAAGTAATTTTTGATTTTTTCCGTTTGCCCGAATATGTAATAAAATTTCATATTTTGACGGTTGATATATTTTTGAAATTCTTCCTGTTTGAAGAGAATTTGCAATTTCATGTGTGATTGCTCTTGTAAATAATCCATCGAATGCCATGTTAAACACTCCTTTCTCACTAAAAGTTAATTATAGCATTTTTTCGGACGAGGCTGAATAAGCTTTCATTAGAGCATGTCTGCAATCAGGAGGTAGATGGCGAGATGAATTGGTATGAACTGCGTGCACATGAAGTTGAAGAGCGAACGAATACAAATGTAAAAACAGGATTGACGGAGCAAGAGGTGGGAATTCGGTTGAAAAAACTAGGCCCAAATGAATTGCAAGAAGCAAAACGGCCTTCTGCACTTCTTGTGTTCTTGGCGCAATTTAAAGATTTTATGGTACTTGTTTTGTTTGGAGCAACGGTTATTTCTGCTTTTTTAGGAGAATATGTTGATGCAATTGCGATTGTAGCAATTGTTATTATTAATGGCATTCTCGGGTTTTTTCAAGAGAGAAAAGCAGAAAAATCACTGGAAGCATTAAAAGAGCTTGCCGCCCCGCAAGTAACTGTACTTCGAAATGGGAAGTGGATGAAAATTCCTTCGAAAGGTCTTGTACTTGGAGATATTATTAAATTTTCAAGTGGAGATCGTATCGGTGCGGATGTACGTCTTATTGAAGCTTCAAGTCTATATATTGAAGAGTCAGCATTAACCGGAGAATCAGTGCCGGTCCAAAAGAAAATGGATGTTCTGCATGGTGCTGATATTTCAATTGGTGATCAAACAAATATGGCATTTATGGGAACGATGATCACGAGAGGATCTGGTATTGGAGTTGTTATTGGAACAGGGATGAATACAGCAATGGGACAAATTGCAAATATGCTGCAAAACGCACAGCAAAATGAAACACCATTGCAGAGAAGACTTGAGCAGCTTGGGAAAATTTTGATTATTGTTGCATTAATTTTAACGGCACTCGTTGTATTAGTTGGTGTTTATCAAGGAAATGAAATGTATCATATGTTTTTAGCGGGTGTTTCGCTTGCTGTTGCAGCGATTCCAGAAGGGCTGCCAGCCATTGTAACAGTAGCACTCTCACTTGGAGTTCAACGGATGATTAAGAAAAAAGCAATTGTAAGAAAGCTACCTGCGGTTGAAACATTAGGGTGTGCATCTGTCATTTGTTCAGACAAAACAGGGACAATGACACAAAATAAAATGATGGTCACACATGTATGGTCGAGTGGTGAAACGTGGAATGTAACGGGGCAAGGCTATGAACCAAAAGGTGAATTTATGAAGGGTGATAAGAAAATAAATCCGACAGCGGCTCGCTCTTTATATCAGCTTCTCACATTTGGATGCTTATGTAATAACGCAAATATTGTAAAAAAGAAAAAAACATATGTATTAGACGGTGATCCGACAGAAGGTGCACTCGTTGCAGCAGCAATGAAGGCTAGTATTTCAAGAGAAGGGGTAAAGGATCAATTTGAGGTCATTCACGAATTTCCGTTTGATTCAACGAGGAAAATGATGAGTGTAATCGTTCGTGACAAGGCAGGGAAAAAATTTGTGGTAACAAAGGGAGCACCTGATGTTTTATTACAAATGAGTCAGACCATTTTATGGGGAAATAAACAGCAGCCATTAACAGAATTGTATCGAAATGAAGTACAAACGGCGATTCATCATTTAGGAAGTCAAGCACTTCGTACAATTGCAATTGCTTTTAAACCATTAAAAACAACGGATCACCTGCAAAGTGAACGAGAAGCGGAACAAGATTTAATGTTTATTGGATTGCAAGGAATGATTGATCCGCCAAGACCGGAAGTGAAGCAAGCGGTACAAGAATGTAAAGATGCGGGTATTAAAACAATTATGATTACAGGAGACCATAAAGTAACAGCGATGGCAATCGCTGAGCAGCTTGGGATTTTGTCACATGGTGGTCGCGTTGTAGAAGGAATCGAACTTGCAAACATGTCGATTGAAGAATTGGAAGATATTGTTGATGAAACATATGTCTTTGCACGTGTTTCTCCGGAACATAAATTGAAAATTGTGAAGGCGTTGCAAAATAAAGATCATATTGTGGCAATGACCGGTGATGGTGTGAACGATGCGCCTGCTATAAAAGCAGCTGATATTGGTGTGGCAATGGGGATTACTGGAACAGACGTTGCGAAAGAAGCATCATCTCTTGTGTTATTAGATGACAATTTTGCAACTATAAAAGCAGCAATTAAAGAAGGAAGAAATATTTACGAAAACATTCGTAAATTTATTCGTTATTTATTAGCGTCTAATGTAGGGGAAATTTTAGTTATGCTATTTGCAATGATATTAGCATTGCCCCTGCCGCTCGTACCCATTCAAATATTATGGGTGAATTTAGTAACAGATGGTTTGCCAGCCATGGCGCTCGGACTTGATGCAGCAGAAGGTGATGTGATGCGAAGAAAACCGCGCCATCCAAAAGAAGGGGTCTTTGCGAGAGGGCTTGCATGGAAAATTGTGAGCCGTGGTTTTTTAATTGGTGCGATGACACTCTTAGCATTCATTATTGCATACAATCAACATCCGAATGAATTAAAGTATGCGCAAACAGTTGCGTTTGCAACACTTGTTTTAGCTCAGCTTATTCATGTGTTTGATTGCCGTAGTGAACATTCTGTCTTTCACCGTAACCCATTTGGAAATATGTATTTAGTAGGAGCAGTAATTATTTCGATTTTACTCATGCTAGTAGTGATATATTATCCGCCGTTGCAACCGATCTTTAGTACGATGCCAATTCAAGCGAGAGATTGGCTCTTGGTTGTTGGGCTCTCTTCTATTCCGACATTTTTATTAGTAGGTTCTTTACTAACTGGGAAGTCTGAAAAAAAGAAACCAATTGTATATAAAAGAGGTGTAAACTTGAAATAGTAAATGAGATAAAAGTGTGCTATAATTTTAAAAGGTAGTAGAGTAGAATCTCTATTACCTTTTTCATTGAGGAAGATCATGGCTTGGATGTGATAAAATGATTTCGAGTATGACAGGTTTTGGACGCGCAAAAGTAGAAAGTGATGCGTTTCAAATTACAGTAGAAATGAAGTCGGTCAACCATCGTTTTTTAGAGATGAATATTCGTCTTCCGAAGCAAATGATGGTGTTCGAGGATAAAATCCGCAAATTAATTGCAGAACAAGTAGGCCGCGGACGTATTGAAGTATCGATTATTGTTGAAGGACAAGGACTCATTGAACGGAAATTACGCGTGGATTGGTCCCTTTTAGAGCAATATAAGCTCATTATGGAAGAAGCGAAGGGAAAATTTCAATTACAGGATTCGATTACATTACAGCAGCTTATTGCTATGCCGGAAGTGACAGCAATTGAAGAAGTTGAAAATGTAAATGAAGCGTTTGAACATAGTTTGTATGAAGCGGTTTGCTGTGCTGCTAGTATGTTAAAAACGATGCGTGATGGTGAAGGGGAACGACTGCATAAAGATTTGGAGCATCGTTTACAAGGAATTTACGCGTGTGTGCGTGCCATTGTCCCATATGCGCCGTCAGTTATTCAAAAATATCGTGAGCGCTTAGAAAACCGTTTGAAAGAATTACATAATCAAGAATTAGAAGAACAACGATTACTTACAGAGATAGCGGTATTTGCAGACCGCTGTGATATTCATGAAGAATTAGTTCGTTTGCAAAGTCATTTAGAACAATTTCAAGAGGCGCTGCAAAGTCAAGAGCCAGTTGGAAGAAAGTTGGATTTCATCGTACAAGAAATGCATCGTGAAATTAATACAATTGGTTCAAAAGCAAATGACTTAACAATTTCAAAATATGTTGTTGAAATGAAAAATAATCTTGAAAAAATTCGTGAACAAGTACAAAATATTGAGTAGCTGTCAATTGTATATGAAGTTATACGAGAGGGAGAAATCGGATAGACTTACTAGGAGGCGCAAATTATGGCCATGCGGTTTTTAAATATTGGATATGGAAATATCGTATCAGCACATCGAATTATTTCCATTGTAAGTCCGGAATCAGCACCGATTAAAAGGTTAGTGCAGGAAGCTCGTGAACAAAACGTGCTGCTTGATGCTACCTATGGTCGAAAAACACGAGCAGTGATTGTTATGGATGATGGGCATATTGTATTAAGCCCAATACAACCGGAAACAATTGCACATCGGTTAAACAATAAAGAAGATTTAAGTGACGAAGGGTAGGTTTAACATATATATGAGAAGTAGAAGAGGGTTGCTCATTGTTCTTTCAGGGCCTTCTGGTGTTGGAAAAGGAACAGTTCGAAAGGAATTGTTCAGTAAAGAAGATACAAATTTACAATATTCTATTTCTGTAACAACGCGTAAACCGCGTGAAGGAGAAGTAGATGGTGTTGATTATTTCTTTAAAACGAGAGAAGTGTTTGAAGAGATGATTCGTAACAATAAACTGCTTGAATGGGCGGAGTTTGTTGGAAACTATTACGGAACACCAATTGATTATGTAGAGCAAACATTGCAGCAAGGGAAAGACGTTTTCTTAGAAATTGAAGTGCAAGGTGCAATTCAAGTAAAGAAAGCTTTTCCAGAAGGAGTATTTATCTTTTTAGCTCCTCCGAGTTTATCGGAACTAAAAAACCGCATTGTGGGCCGTGGTACAGAAACAGAAGAAGTAATTCAAAATCGTTTAACAGTAGCAAAAGAAGAAATCGAAATGATGGATGCTTATGACTACGTAGTAGAAAACGATGAAGTAGAACTTGCTTGCGAACGTATTAATGCAATTGTGGTAGGTGAACATTGTCGCCGTGAGCGAGTAGCAAAATATTATAAAGAAATGACGGAGGAAATGTAATATGTTAAACCCATCTATTGATTCATTGTTACAAAAAATTGATTCTAAATATACGCTAGTAACAGTAGCTGCAAAACGTGCTCGTGAAATGCAAGAGCATAACGATTGCAGTGTTGAACAACCAGTATCGCATAAATTTGTAGGAAAAGCGTTAGAAGAAATTAATGCGCAATTATTAAACTACGAACCAAGTGAAGATAACAACCATAAATAAAGCTTTTTTTTCGACAAATAGAGGCATAGATACTATACTTTTCTATGTAACAGTAACAACCTATTTACAAGTAGGTTGTTATTTTTTTACGATATAGATAAGTGAAAAAACCAACATAAAAGCTTTCTTATTAGATGGGCGAGAGCATCTGGCCATGCATAGAAGCGGTCAGGGCCTTTTCCTACCACATGCGAGGTTTTAAAACAAAGGGAGAAAGCAAGTGGCGGTCATGTTGTATTCTGCATAGCAGAGATCTATATGTCGAAAAATCAAAATGGATTCATATAGGACTAAGTTTCATAAAAGAAAGAGGACGAGGCTTATGCTAAAAGGGAAAAAAATACTTTTATGTGTCACAGGAGGTATTGCTGTATTTAAAGCAGCTGCGCTCACAAGTAAATTAACACAGGCAGGTGCGCTTGTGAAAGTGATGATGAGTGAATCGGCAATGAAGTTTGTTACACCGCTTACGTTTCAAGCGCTTTCTCGCCATGATGTATACACAGATACATTTGATGAAAAAGATTCAGCAGTTATTGCTCATATTGATTTAGCAGACTGGGCTGATATTGTTCTTGTTGCACCGGCGACAGCAAACATTATTGGTAAATTTGCAAATGGTCTTGCCGATGATATGGTTTCAACGACGCTTCTTGCAACAACGGCTCCAGTGTGGATTGCACCTGCGATGAATGTTCATATGTACGAAAATCCAGTTGTCCAAAAAAACATGCAAACGTTAAAACAGTTAGGTTATACATTTATTGAGCCTGGAGAAGGCTTTTTAGCTTGCGGATATGTTGCCAAAGGCCGATTAGAAGAACCAGAAAATATTGTGTCAATGTTAGAAATGCATTTTTCACAAGAGAAGCCGCTTCAAGGAAAACGAATATTGGTGACAGCAGGTCCGACACGTGAAAAAATTGATCCAGTTCGTTTTATGACGAATTTTTCTTCTGGGAAAATGGGATATGCACTTGCGGAAGTTGCGGCAAGTCTTGGTGCAGAAGTCATTCTTATTTCTGGTCCAACGGCGCTAACGCCCCCTGCGAATGTAACGACAATACAAGTACAATCTGCACAAGATATGTTAGAGGAAGTTTTACATCATTATGCCAATATGAATGTTGTAATCAAAACAGCAGCAGTAGCGGATTACCGTCCAAAGTTTGTATACGATGAGAAGATGAAAAAGAAAAGCGGCGATACAGTTATTGAATTAGAAAGAACGACAGATATTTTGAAAACATTAGGTGAGAAAAAGGAACATCAATTACTCATTGGTTTTGCAGCAGAAACAACAAACGTTGAAGAGTATGCAACGAAAAAATTACGCGAGAAAAATGCTGATATGATTGTTGCCAATGATGTAAAAGCAGAAGGGGCAGGATTTGGTACGGACACAAATATTGTGACGATGTATAAACGAAATGGTGCCGTGGTTGAATTGCCGCTATTAACAAAGCTGGAAGTAGCGAGAGAAATTTTACTACATGTTGAAAGAATGCTGGAAGAGGATCCTGCATGAAATTTGCAAGTGTAATTGTCGATGTTCCAGCAAGGCAAACGGATAGGCCATTCGATTATATTATTCCTAAACGTTGGGAAGATCTTGTTCAAACGGGTATGCGAGTCGTTGTTCCATTTGGACCGCGAAAATTACAAGGATTTGTCATCGGGATAAAAGATACAGTAGATGTAGATGTAAATAAGTTAAAAACATTGCATGAATTGTTAGACGTTACACCTGTATTAAATGAGGAATTGTTGCAGCTTGGAAGTTGGCTTACAGAAGAAACGCTTTGTTTCACAATTTCAGCATTCCAAGTTATGTTGCCAACAGCAATTAAAGCGACATATAAAAAACAGCTACGTCTTCATAGACCGGAAGACGTAGCGGCCAATGTGAAATTGCTCTTTCAAGGAAAAGAAAGCATCGATTGGAATGTGCTTGATGAACAACCACAGATGTACCGTGCAGTGCAAACAGAAATTGCAAAAGGGAATGTAGAAGTTGTTTATGAAGTAAAGGATAAGGCGCAAAAGAAAAAACAAAAAATGATTCAACCTGTTTTGCCTTATGAAGAATTAGAGGAAACGGCCTTTCGTCTAAAGAGTAAAAAGCAGCAAGATGTATTGTATTATTTCATGGAACACCATCAGTCCGTATCGTTAAAAGTAGTAATGGAAGAATTGCAAATGACTGATGCTCCCATTAAATCTCTTGTGAAAAAAGGTTTGTTAGCTGAAAAATATGTGGAAGTATACCGGAATCCGTATGATGATGATGCTTTTGAGCGTACAAAACCATTCCCGCTTACAGAAGAGCAACGACAGGTGATTACACCGATCTTAACTTCTATTACAGAAGAGCGGCATGAGACGTTTTTACTGTACGGTGTCACAGGAAGCGGAAAAACAGAAGTTTATTTACAGTCAATTGAAGAAGTGCTTAGAAAAGGAAAAGAAGCCATTGTACTTGTACCTGAAATTTCGTTAACGCCGCAAATGGTGGATCGTTTTAAAGGGCGTTTTGGCTCGCAAGTTGCAGTTCTTCATAGTGCATTGTCTGTTGGGGAAAAATATGATGAATGGCGTAAAATCTTACGGAAAGAAGTTAAAGTAGTTGTAGGGGCGCGTTCAGCAATTTTTGCACCATTTGAGAATTTAGGAATTATTATTATTGATGAAGAACATGAATCGAGTTACAAACAAGAGGATAATCCACGCTACCACGCACGTTCTGTTGCAATTCGGCGGGGAGAATATCACAATTGTTCTGTTGTATTAGGAAGTGCTACACCTACACTAGAATCGTTTGCTCGTGCCCAAAAAGGTGTATATACACTTCTTACGATGACAAAACGGATGAATGAACAGGATTTGCCGGCAGTTGAGATTATTGATATGAGAGAAGAGCTTCGTGATGGCAATCGTTCGATGTTTTCTCAGCTTCTTCATGAGAAGATAGCGGATCGATTAGAGAAAAAAGAACAAATGGTGCTTTTTTTAAATCGAAGAGGACATTCGACATTTGTTATGTGCCGTGATTGCGGATATGTCGTGCAATGCCCGCACTGTGATATTTCACTTACATATCACAGAATGAATAACCGCTTGAAATGTCATTATTGTAGTTATGAGGAAAATTTGCCGAATGCTTGTCCTGCTTGTAATAGTACCTATATCCGCTTCTTTGGAACAGGAACACAAAAGGTTGAAGAGGAAATTACAAAATTGTTTCCAGAAGCACGCGTTATTCGAATGGATGTGGATACGACAAGTCGTAAAGGGATGCATGAAAAGCTTCTGAAGTCATTTGGGGCAGGCGAGGCAGATATTTTACTTGGAACGCAAATGATTGCGAAAGGTCTTGATTTTCCAAATGTGACGCTTGTAGGTGTATTGACAGCAGATACAATGCTGCATTTGCCGGATTTCCGGGCAAGTGAAAAAACATATCAACTTTTAACACAAGTAAGCGGCCGAGCTGGACGTCACGAACTTCCAGGAGAAGTAGTGATTCAAACGTATACGCCTGAACACTATAGTATAGAATTAGCAAAACAGCAGAAGTATGATATATTTTTTGAACGTGAGATGTATATGAGGAAAATGCGGCAATATCCACCATATTATTACGTTGCATTAGTTACAGTATCTCATCCGGAATTGTTAAAAGCAGTGCAGGTAACAGAGAAAATTGTTGGTTTTTTAAGACAACATTGTTCACAGCAAACGATGATCTTAGGTCCGGTTGCTTCGGCAATTCCTCGTATAAAAGATAGATATCGCTACCAATGCATGATAAAATACAAACGGGAACCAAACTTAAAGTACGTGCTTAAAATGGTAAATGAACATTATCAAGCAGAAATGCAAAAAGACTTGCAAATCTCAATTGATTTTAATCCAACTATGTTGATGTAGTAGAACTGAATTTAGAGGGAAATGGATAAAATAAAGTGGAACATTTACAAGTAGGGAGATTAATCATCAGTAAGGAGTGCCCTCATTGATGGGAGTTTCACTTTATTTTAATCTGATTGTATGTTGAAAAGGAGAGCAGTATGGCAACATTAGAAATAGTAAAACATCCAAATGAAGTATTAGAAACGCCGTGTGAACGTGTTATAAATTTTGATAAAAAGTTAGTGAAGCTTTTAAAAGATATGCACGAAACGATGTTAATTGCGGATGGTGTTGGATTAGCAGCGCCGCAAGTTGGTGTAAGTCTGCAAGTTGCTGTTGTAGACATCGATGATGATAATGGGAAAATTGAATTAATTAATCCTGTTATTTTAGAACAACGTGGTGAACAAGTAGGTCCCGAAGGCTGCTTAAGTTTTCCGGGGCTTTTTGGTGATGTAACACGTGCTGAGTATATTAAAGTACGTGCCCAAAATCGCCGCGGGAAAGTGTTTTTATTAGAAGCAGACGGCTTTTTGGCCCGTGCAATTCAACATGAAATCGATCATTTACATGGTGTGTTATTTACATCTAAAGTAACGCGATATTATGAGGAAAATGAATTAGAAGAGATGTAAAAGGAGAGTTTTTTAAATGGTGAAAGTTGTATTTATGGGAACACCGGACTTTTCAGTGCCGGTGCTTCGTCGTCTTATTGAAGATGGATATGATGTGATTGGTGTTGTGACACAGCCTGATCGTCCGGTAGGTAGAAAAAAGGTGTTAACCCCAACGCCTGTGAAAGTTGAAGCAGAAAAACATGGTATTCCGGTGTTACAACCGTTAAAGATTCGTGAAAAAGAGGAATATGAACAGGTGTTGGCATTAGAGCCGGACTTGATTGTGACAGCTGCATTTGGACAAATCGTACCAAATGAAATTTTAGAAGCGCCGAAATATGGATGTATTAATGTTCATGCTTCGTTACTTCCAGAACTTCGCGGTGGTGCACCTATTCATTATTCTATTATGCAAGGAAAAGAAAAAACAGGCATTACAATCATGTATATGGTTGAAAAATTAGATGCTGGTGATATTTTAACGCAAGTAGAAGTGGAAATTACAGAACGTGAAACAACCGGCTCGTTATTTGATAAATTAAGCGTAGCTGGAGCTCATTTATTATCTGAAACGGTTCCGCTTTTAATACAAGGAAAGTTAGAACCAATTAAACAGAATGAGGAAGAAGCAACATTTGCTTATAATATTAAACGTGAGCAGGAAAAGATTGATTGGACGAAAACAGGAGAAGAGATCTACAATCATATTCGGGGATTAAATCCTTGGCCAGTTGCTTATACGACATTAGCAGGACAAGTTGTAAAAGTATGGTGGGGAGAAAAAGTTCCTGTAACAGAGAAAGCTGAAGCGGGAACAGTTGTTGCAATTGAAGAGGATGGTTTCGTTGTGGCAACAGGAAATGAAACGGCAATTAAAATTACTGAGTTGCAACCGTCTGGTAAAAAACGTATGGATTGTTCACAATTTTTACGTGGAACAAAACCTGAAATGGGTACGAAGTTAGGAGAAGACGCATGAAACAAAATGTTCGTGAATTAGCTCTTGACGGTTTAGTGCAAGTTGAAAAAAGCGGCGCATATAGCAACTTGCTTTTAAATAACCTTATTGAAAAAAGTAGCATTGATAAAAAAGATGTTGGATTGTTAACTGAAATTGTATATGGAACAATCCAAAGACGTGATACACTTGATTATTATTTACAGCCGTTTTTACGAAAAAAGATTGAACTATGGGTAAAAGTATTGCTTCGTCTCTCTTTATATCAAATGTTGTATTTAGATCGTGTTCCAGAGCGGGCAGCCATTCATGAAGCAGTTGAAATTGCGAAGCGTCGTAGTCATAAAGGAATCGCCGGACTTGTGAATGGAGTACTTCGTTCGATTCAGCGTGAAGGTGTTCCATCGCTAGATGAGATTAAAAGTCCAGAAAAGCGCCTTGCTATTGCAACTAGTCATCCAGAATGGCTTGTAAAAGAGTGGATAGAAGCGTACGGAATTGAAACAGCAAGGCAAATGTGTGAAGTAAACTTACTCCCGCCAGTTCCGACAGCCAGGGTTAACGTAACAAAAGCGTCTGTAGAAGCGGCGCTCAAAATGTTAGAAACAGAAGGAATTCAGGTAAAGCGTGGCGATTTATCGGAAGATGCGATTCAAATTGAAAAAGGGAATGTAGCTCATACAGAAGCATTTCAAGAAGGAGTGTTATCTATCCAAGATGAAAGTTCTATGCTTGTAGCTCGTGCGCTTGATCCAGAAGCAGGAGAGATAATTCTTGATAGCTGCGCTGCTCCTGGTGGGAAAACGACGCATATTGCTGAACGTTTGGGAGGAACGGGAAAAGTTATTTCTCTTGATTTACATCCACATAAAGTGCGTTTAATTCAGCAGCAAGCAAAGCGCCTTCAACTAGAGAATGTAGAAGCAAAAGCACTTGATGCACGGAAAGTGCAAGAGCATTTTGAACAAGAGAGCTTTGATAAAGTATTAGTAGATGCCCCTTGTTCTGGATTTGGGGTAATTCGCCGTAAACCAGATATTAAAATGGGAAAACAAAAAGAAGATAGTGAAAGACTTGCCAATATTCAACTATCCATTTTAGAAAAGGTAGCGCCTTTGTTGAAAAAGGGAGGGCGCCTTGTTTATAGTACGTGTACAATTGAGAAAGTAGAAAATGAACAAGTAATAGAGCAGTTTTTACAATCACATCCTGAATTTGAATGGGATACAACGGTGAAAGAACGACTGCCAAAAGCTGTGCATCCGTATGTAGTAGAAGGTGGATTGCAAATTTTGCCGCATTACTTTGCAACGGATGGATTTTATATTGCTTGTTTAAGAAAGAAGGTGTAGCATCATGGAAACAACTGTGAAAAAACAAAAAAAAGAATTAGAAGAAAAAAAACCATCTATTTACTCCTTGCAGCTTCATGATATGGAACAATGGTTAAAAGAACAAGGAGAACCTAAATTCCGTGCCGGTCAAGTTTTTGATTGGCTATACAAAAAAAGAGTAACAACTTTTGAGGATATGTCAAACCTTTCTAAAGGATTGCGTGAAAAATTGTCGAATTCCTTTGATATTACAACTTTAAAAACATTAGTAAAACAAACGTCTTCAGATGGAACGATTAAATTTTTATTTCAACTGCATGATGGCTATTCTATTGAAACAGTATTAATGCGCCATGAATACGGAAATTCAATTTGTGTGACAACACAAGTTGGCTGCCGAATTGGCTGTACGTTTTGTGCATCAACACTTGGCGGTTTAAAACGTAATTTAGAAGCTGGTGAGATTGTTGCACAAGTTGTCGAAGTACAACGTGAGTTAGACGCTACAGATGAGCGTGTCAGCTCTCTTGTCGTGATGGGAATTGGAGAACCATTTGATAATTATGATAGTTTAATGGCGTTTTTACGCATCGTGAATCATGAAAAAGGACTTCACATTGGAGCGCGTCATATGACGGTATCAACAAGTGGGATTATCCCGAAAATTTATAAGTTTGCGGAAGAAAACATACAAATTAATTTTGCGGTTTCTTTACATGCTCCAAATACAGAGCTACGTTCAAAATTAATGCCAATTAACCGAGCGTACAAGCTGCCAGATTTAATGGAAGCTATTAAATATTATACTGAAAAAACAGGGCGCCGTGTTACGTTTGAATATGGCTTATTTGGAGGAGAAAATGACCAAGTCGAACATGCTGTAGAATTAGCTCAGCTGTTAAAAGGTGTAAAATGTCATGTTAACTTAATTCCAGTTAACTACGTACCAGAACGCGATTATGTGAGAACGCCGCGTGAACAAATTTTCTTGTTTGAAAAAACATTAAAAGATCGTGGTGTTAACGTAACAATTCGTCGTGAACAAGGTCATGATATTGATGCAGCCTGCGGTCAATTGCGTGCAAAGGAGCGCAAAGAAGAGACGAGGTGAGATAATGAAAACCGTGTTTCTATCTGATAAAGGGAAGGTTCGTCAACATAATGAAGATAGTGCAGGAGTATTTCATAATTTAGATGGAGAGGTTTTAGCTGTTGTAGCAGATGGAATGGGAGGTCATCGAGCAGGCGATGTTGCTAGCTCGATGGCAATCCAATTGTTCCATGACTATTGGAAACAAACGTATAATATGGATACGCCTAAAAAAGCAGAACAATGGTTACATAATCATGCTCAAATTATTAATGAACGAGTATATAAATATTCTGGAGAACATCCAGAATGTAGTGGAATGGGGACAACAATCGTTGCTGCTATATGTACGGATACTTTTGTTACGATTGGTCATATTGGAGATAGTCGCTGTTATATGTTATCAGATGATTATATGTCACTTGTTACAGAAGATCATTCCCTTGTAAATGAACTCGTTCGGCATGGAGAAATTTCAAAAGAAGATGCCGAATATCATCCTAGAAAAAATGTTTTACTTAGGGCACTTGGTACGGAAGAAACCGTTATATTAGATGTGAAAACCTTAGTATTAGAAGAGGGAGATCAACTGTTACTCTGTTCGGATGGGTTATCTAATAAAGTTGCAATGAGTAATATGCAAGAGATTTTAAAATCTGATGAGCCTCTGCAAGCAAAAAGTGAGCAGCTTGTGCAGCTTGCAAATGATTTTGGAGGGGAAGACAATATTACTCTTGTCATTATTGATTATGCGGACTCGGCGAACGAAAGTAGGTGAATGACAACGTGATGATTGGAAGACGCCTAAATGACCGTTACAAGCTACTAAAAATGATTGGCGGCGGGGGAATGGCCAATGTATATTTGGCACATGATGACATACTCGATCGTGATGTAGCTGTAAAAATGCTGCGGCTTGACTATTCAAATAATGAAGAATTTATTAAGCGTTTCCATCGAGAAGCACAGTCGGTTACAACGTTATCGCATCCAAATATTGTGAATATGTATGATGTTGGAGAAGAAGATGGAATCTATTATCTTGTTATGGAATATGTACCAGGTCAAACGTTAAAACAATACATACAACAGCGAGGTCTTCTTCCTGTAGAAGAAGCGATTAATATTATGGAACAATTAACTGCTGCGATGGCTCATGCGCATCATTTTGAAATTGTCCACCGTGATATTAAGCCTCATAACATTTTAATTCGAAATGATGGTGTTGTGAAGGTTACGGACTTTGGGATTGCAACTGCGACAAGTGCAACTACTATAACACACACAAATTCTGTGCTTGGTTCTGTTCATTATTTATCTCCTGAACAGGCAAGAGGTGGTGTTGCAAATAAGCAATCAGACATTTATTCTCTTGGGATTGTAATGTTTGAATTATTAACTGGAAGGCCGCCGTTTTCTGGAGAATCTGCTGTTTCTATTGCGCTTAAACATTTACAAAATGAAACACCATCTCCCAAAAGGTGGAATCCTGATATTCCGCAAAGTGTAGAAAATATTATTTTAAAAGCAACAGCGAAAGATCCGTTTCATCGTTATCAGTCTGTAAATGCAATGAAACGTGATATTGAAACTGCATTATATCCAGAACGAATAAATGAACAACCTTTCTATATACCAGAAGATATGGAAGCAACAAAAGCGATTCCTATCATTCAGCAGGAACAGTTAATAAGTGCAAATACTGAAGAAACAATTGTTTTACCTGGAAAGTCGAAAGAAGAAAAGCAGCAGGACGAACCAGAAGAACAAAAGAAGAAAAAAAGCAATCGTTGGCTTAAAATTTTGTTAACGACGTTCCTATTTTTAGTTGTTTGTGGAATATTGGCAGTGACGGTGATTCCAGGTTTCTTTATTCCAAAGGAAGTTAAAGTGCCAGATGTGTCTGGAATGACATATGAAAAAGCAGTGAATATACTTGGGAATAAAGGATTTGAATTGACATCATCACCGCAAGTTATATATACGAATGAAGTGGAAGAAGGTAAGGTTATTAAAACAAGTCCAGCGGCAGGACGAGTTGTACGAGCAAATACAAAAATTACGATTTTCAAATCAGGTGGAAAGCAAAAGAAAAAAATGCTTAATTTAATAGGGAAAGATTATGAAAAGATTAAAGATGAATTGACTCCATATAAAGGGGTTATTCCTTATTATATTGAAAGTGACAAGCCGCAAGGTGAAATTGTGGAACAAAGTCCAGAAGCAGGGCAATCTATTGTAGAAGAAGAGCAAGAGGTAAAGGTTTGGATTAGTAAAGGACCAAAACAAATACGACTCGTTGATTTTTCTGGTTGGACAGAAAGTAGTGTAAATAGCTCTTTAAACGAGAAAAAGCTAGTGCCAGAAATAAAGAGAGAGTATTCTGATACAGTGGAGAAGGGGCTTGTTATTTCTCAATCACCAAAGCCAGACACGAACTTAAAAGAAGGGGCAAAAGTAACAATTACTGTCTCTGAAGGACAAAAAGAAAAACCAACAAAAATTGTAAAAGTTGACAATATTCCGATTCAGTATCAAGGACCAGCAACTGGAGAGAAAACACCACAAAAAATTGAAATATATAAAGAAGATATGCAAAATACTATGGATAAACCGTTTGAAACGAGAACGATAACAGAGTCAACGACAGTCTCTCTTGACTTTATTATTCAAGAAGGAAAAAAAGGGCGTTACAAAATTGTTCGTGACGGAACGACCTTAATTGAAAAAGAAGTTTTGTATCCAACGCAATAAGGTGAAACTCCTATTAAAAATAATTATAAATGGTGAGTTGAACGAATCTCGTTCTAAAGTCTATTGTGAATAACTATTTTTATGTCTTTTAGAACAAGATAAAGTGAAACTTTAATCAGTGGGATTTTCTTCATCCCCCACTGATTATTAGTTGAACCAATCGGGCTTTTAGGGGCAGTTTATCTCCTACCAAACTTCTTAAGAAAAGCGGAAGTGGCTCGTTCAGAATGTGAGGGGGAAGAAGCGAAGCCACCGAACATTCTAGCCACTGAAGCTGGACAATGCTTTCGCTGAATTTTGAGATGGGAGTATTACTGCCCGCGAATAGCGGGATAAATAAAGGAGAGAACGTATGCCAGAAGGGAAAATTATAAAAGCTTTAAGTGGGTTCTACTATGTGCAGCATGAAGAAGGGATAACACAGTGCCGCGGACGAGGTATATTTCGCAAGCATAAGATTACACCGCTTGTTGGTGATCAAGTTGTATTTCAAGCTGATAATCCGAGTGAAGGATATGTTCTAGAGATATTAGAACGAAAAAATGAACTTGTGCGTCCACCGATTGCGAATATTGATCAAGCACTTCTTGTGTTTTCAGCCGTAGAACCAGAATTCAATCCATTGCTATTAGATCGGTTTTTAGTTTTAATTGAGTTTCATAATATTAAGCCAATTATTTGTATTAGTAAGATGGACTTAATAGATGTGAAAACACGTGAAATGATTGAGGCATATGCGAAGGATTACATGGAAATTGGATATGACGTTATATTCACTTCAACGACAACATCAGAAAGTATAGAAGTGTTAAAGCCGTTTTTAGAAGGATGTGTTTCCGTTGTAGCAGGTCAATCTGGTGTAGGGAAATCTTCGCTTTTAAATGTGTTACGTCCAGATTTAGCACTAAAAACGAGTGGGATTTCAGCTCATTTAGGACGAGGTAAGCATACGACAAGACATGTGGAATTAATTGAAGTAGGAAGTGGGCTTGTGGCGGATACACCTGGATTTAGTTCACTCGATTTCATCGATATAGAAGTAGAAGATCTCACATATTGTTTTCCAGAGTTGAAAGAACAGAGTCAATACTGTAAATTTAGAGGTTGTACACATCTTTCTGAACCGAAGTGTGCGGTGAAAGAAGCGGTAGAAGAAGGGAATATTACAAACTATCGTTATGAGCACTATGTGCAATTTATTGAAGAAATTAGAGAAAGAAAGCCGAGGTATTAATTATGATTAAAATTGCACCATCGATTTTATCAGCAGATTTTTCAAGATTGGGAGAAGAAATTAAAGATGTAGAAAAAGGCGGAGCAGATTACATACATGTCGATGTAATGGACGGACATTTTGTTCCAAACATTACAATTGGACCGTTAATTGTGGAAGCTATTCGCCCGATTACCTCTTTACCATTAGATGTTCATCTTATGATTGAAAATCCGGATCAGTATATTGAGACTTTTGCGAAAGCAGGCGCTGACATTATTACGGTACATGTAGAAGCTTGCCCGCACTTGCATCGTACAATTCAATTAATTAAATCACAAGGCATTAAAGCGGGTGTTGTTTTAAATCCACATACACCGGTTTCTATGATTGAACACGTATTAGAAGATGTAGATATGGTGCTATTTATGACGGTAAATCCAGGATTTGGCGGACAAAAGTTCATTCATTCTGTATTGCCGAAAATTAAACAAGTTGCTGATGTGATTCGTGAACGTAATTTGCAAGTAGAGATTGAAGTTGATGGCGGCGTGAATGTAGAAACAGCAAAATTATGTGTAGAAGCAGGAGCGAATGTTCTCGTTGCTGGATCTGCAGTATATAATGAAAAAGATCGCGGGGCAGCAATTGCTGCGATTCGCGGATAAAGTGAAACTTTAATCAGTGGGGGTTTTCTTCATCCCCCACCTAACTTTTTAAGAAAAGCGGAAGTGGCTCGTTCAGAATGTGAGGGGGATGGAGCTTCTGACGTAGAGGGGTTTTTTACCTCGTAGGAAGAAGCGAAGCCACCGAACATTCTAGCCACTGGAGCTGGACAATGCTTTCGCTGAATTTTGAGATGGGAGTATTACTGCCCAAAAATAGCGGGATAAAAAGGAAGCAGTAGATAGGAATATTGTTTAAAAGAAAAAGGTAATCTAGCTATTAGCAGATTGCCTTTTTTCTATAGGAGGAGAGAGAACGTGATTATTCATATTTTAGCTGGGGGTCCAGTAGAGTGCTGGGCAGATTTTTCTAAATATGAGAGTGAAGAGGTTGTATGGGCAGCTGTTGATCGCGGAGTATACCATTTGTTGCAGTTTGGAATCATGCCAGAAGTAGCGTTTGGTGATTATGATTCTGTTACAAAAGAGGAACTAGTATGGATGCAAAAGCAGAAACATGATCTGCATATTGTACCGAAAGAAAAGGATCAAACTGATTTAGAGATTGCGATTAACTGGGCTTTAAAGCAACAACCAGAACAAATTCGTATTTTTGGTGCAACAGGTGGAAGGTTGGATCATAGTTTAGCAAACATTCAAATGTTAATAAAAGGTTTACAATCCAATATCAATATAAGTATTGTAGATTATAAAAATGAAATTTCAGTTAGGGAATCCGGTACATATACAATTGAAAAAAATTCATCATTTCCTTACATATCCTTTGTTCCAATGACAGAAATAGTAACGGGAATTACACTTCGTGGTTTTAAATATCCCCTTAATGATAAAACGATAAAATGGGGATTGACACTTTGTATTAGTAATGAACTCGTTGCGGAAAAAGGTACTTTTTCATTTACCTCTGGCATATTAATGGTGATAAGAAGCACTGATTGAAGGAATACCTTTGTTGCGGCGTCTATAGTAAACAAGTGGAGTAATGGGATTAGGAGGGAAACCATGAGATTTTATACAATTAAGTTACCGAAATTTCTTGGTGGAATTGTTCGCGCGGTATTGAATACCTTTAAAAAAGGATAAAAAGCACCTATTACCGGTGCTTTTTTCATGAGCATAATAAAAAAAGAGCCAACAGGCTCTCTTTTTTATTATTAAACACGTTCGATTTTGCCAGATTTTAATGCTCTAGCAGAAACGTAAACACGTTGAACTTTACCGTTAATGCGTACGCGAACTTTTTGAAGGTTAGCGCCCCATTTACGTTTTGTAGCGTTCATTGCGTGAGAACGAGAGTTACCAGAACGAGCTTTTCTTCCAGTAATAGCACAAACACGAGCCATCTATATTTCCCTCCCTTAACTACCGTAACCTACGTAATTTTCAATGTTAGTCTTTTATGCGATGCTAAAAACACTACTATAATTTAACACAACTAAAAAGAGAATGCAACAGTGTATAAAAAAGAAATCAAGAAAAATTACTTGACACTATATGTAAGGAATTAAAAGTTGAAATCAAGAAAAATTACTTGACATATTGTAGTGATATATGTTGTATAATAACAATGGACTATTTTGCTCACCATAAAAAATGCTATTTTTTATATAAATGTGAGAGCGAAAAGAAAGAACGATGGAATTTTCTTTAAAAAGATTATATGATAGTAAATAAAGTAGTCTAGCTCACTTTCACCATTTCAGAAGGGGGAAACGAGATGTCAATTGAAATTAAAACGAAGTACGGTCAAATTGATATTAGTACAGATGTAATTGCAACAATTGCTGGAGGCGCTGCAGTAGACTGTTACGGCATCGTCGGTATGGCTTCTAAAAACCAATTAAAAGATGGGTTGACAGAAATTTTACGAAAAGAAAACTTCACTAGAGGCGTTATTGTTCGTAAAGACGAAGATGAAGTACATATTGATATGTATATTATCGTGAGCTATGGTACAAAAATTTCAGAGGTAGCACATAACGTCCAAACGAAAGTGAAATATACACTAGATCAAACGGTAGGACTAGCAGTAGATTCTGTAAACATCTACGTACAAGGAGTTAAAGTAATAAACTTGTAATGTGCATTAAGGAGGAAGAACTGTGTCAATTCAAAAAATTGATGGAAAACGTTTGTCACAAATGATCATACAAGGAGCAAATAATTTAACAAACAATGTTCAACTTGTTGATGCTTTAAACGTTTTTCCAGTTCCAGATGGCGATACGGGTACAAATATGAACTTATCAATGACTTCAGGTGCGCGCGAAGTGAAAGGAAATCCTTCACAACACGCTGGTAAAGTCGGAACAAGTTTAGCCAAAGGATTATTAATGGGAGCGCGTGGTAACTCAGGTGTTATTTTATCTCAGTTGTTCCGTGGTTTTTCGAAATCCATTGAACAAAAAGAAGAATTAACAACAATTGATTTTGCTGATGCGTTAGAAGCAGGCGTAGAAACGGCATATAAAGCAGTTATGAAGCCAATTGAAGGAACAATTTTAACTGTTGCAAGGGAAACGAGTAAACATGCAATCACAGTTGCGAAAAAACAGCGCGACTTTGTTTTATTTATGGAAGAAGTTGTGAAAGAAGCGAATGCATCATTAAATCGTACACCTGATTTATTACCTGTATTAAAGCAAGTTGGTGTTGTAGATAGCGGTGGGAAAGGTCTTGTTGTCGTTTATGAAGGATTTCTAGCGGACTTAAAGGGTGAAACAATCGCTTCTAATCAG
Organism: Bacillus bruguierae; assembly: GCF_037104725.1. NCBI lineage: Bacteria > Bacillati > Bacillota > Bacilli > Caryophanales > Bacillaceae > Bacillus > Bacillus bruguierae. Next base: position 26,164 of record NZ_JBAWSX010000009.1, read on the forward strand.
CCAACACAACCATCTATGAACGAAATGGTACGTGCAGAACATCACCGTAGTGTACAAAGCCAATTGAGTACAGAGGATATTAAATACGGCTACTGCACAGAATTTATGGTTAAGTTAGACGATGAGAAAATGAAAGAGCATAATTTCTCTGAGCAAAAATTCCGTGAAGAGATTAGTGTGTATGGTGATTCATTGCTTGTTGTATCTGATGATGAAATCGTAAAAGTTCATATTCATGCAGAGCATCCTGGAGATGCGATGAACTACGGACAACGTTATGGAAGCTTAATTAAAATTAAAGTAGAAAATATGCGTGAACAACATACTGCTTTATTAGATGAGCCTATGGCGATGCATGTAGAAGTAAAACAACCTGCTGAAAAACAGCCTTATGGAATTATAACTGTGGCAATGGGTTCTGGTATTAAAGAATTGTTTGAAAGCATCGGTGCGAAGGTAGTTATTGAAGGCGGTCAAACGATGAATCCAAGTACAGAAGATATTGTAAAAGCGATTGAAGAAGCAAATGCAGAAAAAGTTATTATATTACCGAACAATGGTAATATTGTAATGGCTGCAGAGCAAGCAGCTTCTGTAGTGGACCAAGAAGTAATTGTTGTTCGTTCAAAAACAGTTCCACAAGGTATGGCAGCGATGCTTGCTTTTAATCCAGCAGGAACTCTTGAAGAAAACGAAGCGCAAATGAACGAAGCGCTTGCTCATGTGAAAACAGGCCAAATCACGTATGCGGTTCGTGATACAGAAATTGATGGTGTAACAATTAATAAAGATGACTTCATGTGCATTGCAGATGGGAAAATTGTATCTACAGATGTAGAAAAAATTACAGCTGCGAAAAAACTGTTAGAAAATATGCTTGATGAAGATGCAGAGATTTTAACAATTTTACAGGGTGAAGATGCATCAGAAGAAGAAGTAGATGAATTAGTAACATTTGTAGAAGAAAAATTTGAAGATGTAGAAGTGGAAGTTCATAATGGAAATCAACCTTTATATTCTTTCATTTTTTCTGTAGAATAAATTTTTATTTCGTTTAAAATGTACTTACTCTATAATGAGATGAACTAATATAAGTGATGAGAGGGTCTTGCTAATAAATATGGTGAGGCTCTCTTTCTTTTGGGGAATAAAGTGAAACTTCCATCGGTATGGTTTTATTTATCTCGCTATTCGTGGGCAGTAAGACCCCACCTCAAGATTGAGAAAGAAGCAAGGAAGATAGGTAGGGGATAACTGTCCACGCATAGAAACGGTCAGGGTCTTTTTTGTTACATGCGAGGTTAAAACAAAAGGAGAAAGCAAGTAGCGGTCATGTTGTATTTTGCGTAGCAGGACTTATATGTTGGAAAATTAAAATGAATATATATGCGACTAGGGGAAGGTGAAATGACTACTATGCTTTCTTGATGCTATGGTAGAATAGGAGAGGTAGTGATTGCATATTCAAAGTGAAAATGAAAATATGTAATCTATTGTTGAGATATAACCTGCAAGTAAAGAAGATGAGCGTTATACATGAAAGGTTAGGAATAAGATTTGACGGGGCGTGAAGATCTTGGGTGAAGTGGTGCAAATTCCAATTACGGATGTGAAAGGGATTGGAGAAGAAACAGCTGTATTACTAAATGAGATGGGGATTTTTACGGTTTCTGATTTACTAGAGCATTTTCCGTATCGTTATGAAGACTATGCGATGAAGGATTTGGCTGAAGTTAAACATGAAGAACGGGTAACTGTGGAGGGAAAGGTACATAGTGCACCTCTTTTACAATATTATGGAAAAAAGAAATCTCGTCTTACTGTACGTGTTCTCGTTGGGCGCTATTTAATTACAGCTGTATGCTTTAACCGACCCTACTATAAGCAGAAGTTAAATATTGATGAAACGATAACGATATCTGGAAAATGGGATCAACATCGTCAAACGATTTCGGTATCTGAACTTCACTTTGGGCCGGTTGTTCGTCAACAAGAAGTAGAACCAGTATATTCAGTTAAGGGTAAATTGACAGTAAAACAAATGCGTCGCTTTATTGCGGGGGCGTTTAAAGAGTATGGTTCTTTTGTGAAAGAAGTGTTGCCAGAAGGATTGTTGTCGCGTTACAAATTATTATCTCGTTATAAAGCACTATATGCTTTACATTTTCCTAGTGGACAAGAAGATATGAAACAGGCGCGTCGCCGCTTCGTATATGAAGAATTTTTCTTGTTTCAATTGAAGATGCAGGCACTTCGTAAAATGGAGCGGGAAAGTTCGAAGGGAACAAAAAAAGACGTATCTCTTGAACAATTAGAAGAGTTTATAGGAGCCCTTCCTTTTCCGTTAACGAATGCACAGCAGCGTGTTGTTACAGAAATTATGAAAGATTTGGAATCCCCGTATCGAATGAATCGTTTACTACAAGGTGACGTAGGTTCTGGAAAAACGGTAGTGGCTGCAATTGCTTTGTATGCAGCGAAATTAGCTGGATATCAAGGGGCATTAATGGTACCGACAGAAATTTTAGCAGAGCAACACTATCAATCGTTAGTATCTATATTTTCTCATTTTAATATGAATATTGAATTATTAACAAGCTCTGTAAAGGGAGCGCGTCGCCGCGAGATACTAGCTAGACTAGAACAAGGAGAAATTGATATTCTCGTCGGAACTCATGCTTTAATTCAAAATGAAGTCATATTTCACAGGCTTGGGCTTGTAATTACGGATGAACAACATCGCTTTGGTGTAGCGCAGCGTCGTGTATTGAGGGAAAAAGGGGAAAATCCTGATGTTTTATTTATGACAGCAACGCCAATTCCTCGTACATTAGCAATTACTGCGTTTGGTGAAATGGATGTATCAATTATTGATGAGATGCCGGCGGGTCGTAAAGTCATTGAAACATACTGGGCGAAACATGATATGTTTGAACGTGTTCTTGGATTTGTAGAGAAAGAAGTAAAAAAAGGACGACAGGCGTATGTCATTTGTCCATTAATTGAAGAATCGGAGAAATTGGATGTGCAAAATGCAATTGATTTGCATAGTATGTTGACGCATCATTATCAAGGGAAATTTCAAGTTGGTCTGATGCATGGCCGCCTTTCTTCTCAGGAGAAAGATGAAGTAATGCACCAATTTAGCGAAAATAAAGTGCAAATTCTCATTTCGACAACGGTTGTAGAAGTTGGTGTGAATGTGCCAAATGCAACAACGATGGTTATTTATGATGCAGAGCGTTTTGGGCTATCGCAACTTCATCAACTTCGTGGTCGTGTGGGACGTGGCAGTGAACAATCTTATTGTATTTTAATTGCTGATCCGAAATCGGAAACAGGAAAAGAACGTATGCGTATTATGACAGAGACAAATGATGGATTTGTCCTATCGGAAAAAGATTTAGAATTGCGTGGTCCTGGAGATTTTTTTGGGAGCAAGCAAAGTGGTTTACCTGAATTTAAATTAGCTGATATGGTACATGATTATCGAGCGTTAGAAACAGCAAGGCAAGATGCTGCGCTACTTGTTGATTCGACTGCGTTTTGGCAAAGTAAACAGTATGAAATGCTGCGTAGATATTTAGAGAAATCAGGGGTTTTTCAAGGAGAAAAGCTAGATTAAAGCGCAATACGTAAAAAAATGTTGCATTCTGTATTTAATGCTTATATACTACTGTTAGTACCTAGTCATAAAAATGGATGGTGCGGAATGAAAAAGAGAAGGAAAAAAGAAAGACAAGAGTTATTACAACAAACAATAGAAGCAAATCCGTTTATTACGGATGAAGAATTAGCTGAACAATTTCAAGTGAGTATTCAAACAATTCGTCTTGATCGTATGGAACTTTCGATTCCAGAATTACGAGAACGAATTAAACATGTGGCAACAAAACAACATGAAGAAGATGTAAAATCTTTACCGCTTGATGAAGTGGTAGGAGAAATTATTGATATAGAATTAGATAGACATGCGATTTCTATTTTTGAGGTGAAAGAAGAACATGTCTTTAAACGTAATCAAATTGCTCGCGGGCATCATTTATTTGCACAAGCAAACTCATTAGCTGTTGCGGTTATTGATGAAGAATTAGCTTTAACTGCGAAGTCTACCATTCGATATATTCGTCCTGTAAAATTAGAAGAGCGTGTTGTTGCGAAAGCACGTGTTGAAGATGTAGAGAATGATAAAGGACGGACGGTTGTCAAAGTCCGTAGTTTTGTTGGAGACGAACTTGTATTTACAGGCACTTTTGAAATGTATCGATCTAGTAATTATAGTGAGGAAGGTAGTAATTTATGAGAATCGCAATAGATGCAATGGGCGGCGATCATGCGCCGAAATCTGTCGTACTTGGAGCAATGAAAGCAGTTAAAGAATATTCAGATTTACATATTACGTTAGTTGGAAAAGAAGACGAAATTCGTAAGTATTTAACAAGTGAAGAGCGTATTACGGTGCTGCACACAGAGGAAGTAATTGAAGGAACAGACGAGCCGGTACGAGCAGTGCGTCGGAAAAAACAAGCTTCTATGGTACTTGCTGCGCAGCAAGTAAAAGAAGGTGCCGCTGACGCTTGTATTTCAGCTGGGAATACAGGGGCTCTTATGGCAGCTGGATTATTTGTGGTAGGACGTATAGAAGGGATAGAGCGCCCTGCTCTTTCTCCTACGATGCCAACAGTAGATGGAAAAGGCTTTGTTATGCTAGATGTTGGTGCGAATGTCGATGCGAAAGCAATTCATTTATACCAGTATGCTGTAATGGGATCTGTATATGCAGAGAAAGTAAGAGGGATTTCTAATCCTCGCGTAGGTCTTTTAAATGTAGGAACTGAGGATGGAAAAGGAAACGAGCTTTCTAAACAAGTCTTTGCAATGCTAAAAGATGCACCGCTTAACTTTGTTGGAAATGTAGAATCACGAGACTTATTACAAGGTGTAGCTGATGTGGTTGTTTGTGACGGATTTACTGGAAATGTTACCCTTAAAACGTTAGAGGGGACTGCAATTGCATTATTCTCTATGCTAAAAGAGCAATTGATGAGTTCATTTACAAGCAAGCTAGCGGCAAGCGTATTAAAACCAAAACTTAGGGTGTTAAAAGATAAAATGGATTATTCAGAATATGGAGGAGCTGCTTTATTTGGATTGAAAGCTCCTGTCATCAAAGCGCATGGTTCTTCTAATGACCAGTCGATTTTTAGTGCGATTCGTCAAACTCGAGAAATGGTAGCGAAGGAAGTTATTCCTACTATTACGAGCGTAATGGAGGAGGAACCGCTTCAATAATGAGGAGGGTTTGAAATGGGAAAACTAGCATTTCTTTTTCCGGGACAAGGTTCACAAGCAGTTGGAATGGGAAAACAATTAGCAGAAAGTTATGAAGAGGTTGCAAAAGTATTTCATCAGGCTGATGAGATTTTAAAAGATTCTCTCTCATCACTTATTTTTGAGGGTCCTCAAGAAACATTGACGTTAACGACTAACGCACAGCCGGCATTGTTAACAACAAGTATTGCGATTTTAAAGGTGTTGGAACAGTACGATATTACACCTGACTATGTTGCAGGACATAGTTTAGGTGAGTATAGCGCACTAGTGGCAGCAGGTGCTATGTCATTTGAAGACGGTGTATACGCTGTAAGAAAACGTGGTGAATACATGGAAGAAGCTGTGCCAAGTGGTGAAGGTGCAATGGCGGCTATTATGGGAGCAGATCCTGATATGTTAAAGCGGGTAACTGAAGAAGTAACGCGTGAAGGTTATCCTGTTCAAGTTGCGAACATGAATAGCACAAAGCAAATTGTAATTTCTGGTACAAAACAAGGTGTAGAATTAGCTTCAGAAAGAGCGAAAGAAAACGGTGCAAAGCGTGCAATTCCACTGCGTGTTAGCGGTCCATTCCATTCATCACTTATGAAACCGGCAGCTGAGAAGTTTCGAGGTGTGCTAAATGAAATTAAGATCGAGGATGCGGAAATTCCAGTTATTGCAAATGTAACGGCAGATTGCATTACGCGTAAAGAAGACATTCAAGAAAAGTTAATTGAGCAACTTTATTCCCCTGTATTATGGTACCCATCCATTGAACGTATGGTGGAGCTTGGCGTAGATACATTTATTGAAATTGGACCTGGAAAAGTTTTAGCTGGTCTTATGAAATCAATCGCTCCGTCTACGAAAGTATATGCAATATACGATGAGGAAACGATGAAAGATACCATTTCAAAACTGAGAGGAGAAGGCTAATGTTATTAAAAGACAAAGTTGCATTAGTAACGGGAGCATCTCGCGGAATCGGCCGTGCCATCGCATTAGATTTAGCAAAACAAGGTGCAAAAGTAGTTGTAAACTACGCAGGAAACGAAATGAAAGCAAATGAAGTTGTTGATGAGATTAAAAATTTAGGTTCAGAAGCAATGGCAATAAAAGCAAATGTTGCTAGTAGCGAAGAAGTAGCTGACATGGTAAAACAAACTGTTGATACATTTGGCCAAATTGATATTCTTGTAAATAACGCTGGCATTACGAGAGATAATTTGTTAATGCGTATGAAAGAGGAAGAATGGGATGCGGTTATTAATACAAACTTAAAAGGTGTCTTTTTATGTACAAAGGCTGTATCTCGTTATATGATGCGTCAACGTTATGGGCGCATTATTAACATCGCTTCTGTTGTCGGTGTTACTGGGAATCCGGGGCAAGCAAATTACGTTGCAGCAAAAGCTGGTGTAATTGGATTAACAAAAACTGCAGCAAAAGAGCTGGCAAGTCGTAATATTACAGTAAATGCGATCGCTCCTGGATTTATCGTAACAGATATGACAGAGGTATTGGCGGAAGATGTGAAGAACGAAATGTTAAAGTTAATTCCAATTGCAAAATTTGGAGAAGCAGAAGATATTTCAAATGCAGTTGCCTTTTTAGCATCAGATGCGAGTCGTTATATTACTGGACAAACACTTCATGTTGACGGCGGCATGGTAATGTAAGAGAAGAAACTGTAGAAATAGGTTGATTTCATCTCGTTTTTCTGTACAATATTAAATATAATGTCTTGAGAAGAGCGGATGAATTTAAAAAAGTAGTAGTTTGTCTATACTTTTTAAAGGAGGTGAATGAATATGGCAGACGTTTTAGAGCGTGTAACGAAAATCATCGTAGATCGTTTAGGAGTAGACGAAACAGAGGTAACACCAGCTGCAAACTTTAAAGAAGATTTAGGTGCTGACTCCCTAGATGTAGTAGAACTTGTGATGCAACTAGAAGATGAGTTTGAAATGGAAATTTCTGATGAGGAAGCAGAAAAGATTGCTACTGTTGGCGATGCTGTGACTTACATAGAGAGTCATCTATAATGCTTGATGAAGTCCCGTTTATATACGGGGCTTTCTCAGCATATATACCTGGAGGGACCTATGCCGTACAGAAAGTATAGAGATAAGAAGCATGAAGCTAAATATCGAGAGGCTTTTAAAAAGTTTCAAGAGAAAATAGGTATTACATTTACAAATGAAAAGTTGTTGATTCAAGCATTTACGCATTCATCCTATGTGAATGAGCATCGGAAAAAGCCACATGAAGATAACGAGCGTCTTGAATTTCTTGGAGATGCGGTATTAGAACTGACAGTTTCGCAATATTTGTTTCAAAAATATCCGACAATGAGTGAGGGAGAATTAACAAAACTTCGCGCTGCTATTGTATGTGAACCTTCTCTCGTTCGTTTTGCAAATGAGCTATCATTTGGAAATCTTGTCCTTTTAGGAAAAGGAGAGGAAATGACAGGAGGGCGTGAACGTCCAGCGTTATTAGCGGATGTCTTTGAAGCGTTTGTTGGCGCACTTTACCTGGACCAAGGTTTGGACAAGGTATGGGGATTTTTAAAAACAGTTGTTTATCCGAAAATTAATGAAGGTGCTTTTTCTCATGTGATGGATTTTAAAAGTCAACTCCAAGAGTTAATTCAGCGTGATGGTAGCGGGAATATAGAATATCAAATTCTGCAAGAAAAAGGACCAGCTCATAATCGAGAATTTGTATCGCGCGTTACATTAAACGGCGAATCATTAGGTCTTGGAAGTGGGAAGTCTAAGAAAGAGGCAGAACAGCATGCTGCCCAAGAAGCGTTGGAAAAATTAAAAGAGCACTTATAGCGAATCCCCCTTATACTTAGGGGGATTCCTTGTGCATAAAGGGGGAAAGCCTTTCGTGTTTTTAAAGCGGTTAGAGATAGTTGGATTTAAATCTTTTGCGGAACGTGTTTCGATTGACTTTGTACCAGGCGTAACGTCTGTAGTAGGTCCAAATGGAAGCGGGAAAAGTAATATTACAGATGCAATTCGTTGGGTACTTGGTGAACAATCTGTAAAGTCGCTGCGCGGTGCGAAAATGGAAGATATTATTTTTTCTGGAAGTGATACACGTAAAGCGTTAAATATTGCAGAAGTAACATTAACATTAAATAATGAGGACCAACGTTTACCAATTGAATATAACGAAGTAAGCGTAACGAGACGAGTATATCGTTCTGGGGACAGTGAATTTCTTATTAATAAACAGTCTTGTCGTTTAAAAGATATTGTTGATTTATTCATGGACTCCGGTATGGGGCGTGAAGCGTTTTCTATTATTAGTCAAGGTAAAGTGGAAGAAATTTTAAGTAGTAAAGCAGAAGACCGCCGTAGTGTTTTTGAAGAAGCGGCTGGTGTGTTGAAATATAAAATTCGCAAGAAGAAAGCAGAAGGGAAATTAGCAGAGGCACAAGATAATTTAAATCGTGTAGAAGATATTATTCATGAATTAAGTACACAAGTAGAACCTCTTGAAAGACAAGCTTCTATTGCGAAAGATTATCTAGAGAAAAAAGATGAACTAGAAAAAGTCGAAGCGGCATTAATTGTGTATGAAATTGAAGAATTACATGAAAAATGGGAAGCGCTTCGTGAGCAGTTTGAACATAACAAAGATGAAGAAGTGGAGTTATCGACACTGCTTCAAAAAAATGAAGCGGATTTAGAAGAAGTACGTGGAAATGTACAAGCTATTGATGAGTCTGTTCAATCTTTACAAGAGGTTCTTCTTCTTTCTAGTAAAGAACTTGAAAAGTTAGAGGGACAACGTGAACTGCTGAAAGAAAGAAAGCGCAATGCAACAACACATTGTGCGCAGTTAGAAACACTCATTCATGAATTAACAGAAAAAGTTTCTGCATATGAAGGAAGTGCCATGCAAGGAACAGGGGAATTAATAAAATTAGCAAGTCATGTGAAAGAGTTAGAACAGAAGTTACATGACAGCGAACAATTGTTGTCTACATATGAACAAAATTTGGATGAGAAAATTGAACATTTAAAAGGTGATTATATTGAACTTTTAAATCAACAAGCTAGCTATCGAAATGAACTTTCTATGTTAGAGGAACAATTTAAACAGCGAGATTTCAAAAATCAGCGTCTTGATAAAGAAAATGAAAAATATGTGCAGATGGGCATAGCGATTGCACAGCAAAAATCAACTTTTGTTGAAAAATATGAACATATAAAAGATCAAATCACAAATCTGTTGTCGAGCATGCAGCAAACGGAAGCTACGCTTGGGAAATGTAAAGAGCAATATAGTGAAAATGAGACCAAGCTGTATCAAGCATATCAATATGTTCAGCAAGCTCGTTCTCGTAAAGAAATGCTTGAAGAAATGCAAGAAGATTATTCGGGCTTTTATCAAGGTGTCCGTGAAGTATTAAAGGCGCGTGACAGCAAGTTGCATGGTATTGAAGGTGCGATTGCAGAGCTTCTTACTGTACCGAAAAAATATGAAGTGGCGATGGAAATTGCACTTGGAGCAGCAATGCAGCATGTGGTTGTACAAACAGAAGAACATGCGCGCCGTGCAATTACATTCTTAAAGCAAAATCGCCATGGCCGTGCGACTTTTTTACCACAAAGTGTTATAAAAGGCAGAGCGCTTAATATAGAGCAACTTCGTATTATAAACCAGCATCCTTCATTTATAGGGATAGCTTCGGAGCTTGTACAGTATGATAATAAATATGGAAATGTGATTACAAATTTATTAGGTACAGTAATAGTTGCCCATGATTTAAGAGGAGCAAATGAATTAGCAAAGCAGCTGCAGTATCGTTATCGTATTGTTACATTAGAAGGAGATCTTGTAAATCCAGGAGGTTCAATGACAGGCGGTGCTGTGAAGCAAACAAATTCTTCTTTATTAGGACGTCAACGAGAATTGGAAGAGTGGAATGAAAAGTTGATAGATATGGAAGAAAAGACTGAGAAGCTAGAGAACTATGTTAGAGCGCTAAAACAAGAAATACAAGAAAAAGAAGTGAAGTTGAAGGAACTTCGACAATATATTGATGAAAAGCGTGTAGACGAACAAAAGTACAAAGAAGAAATGAATCAGTTAGAGCTAGAAGAACATCGCATTAAAGAGCGTTTATCTATTTATGATTTAGAGCTAGAAGGATTTTTGCAAGATCAAGCAAAGATACAAGGGCGAAAAACTGAGATAGAAGAAACGCTTACTGAGCTGCAAGAAAAAATTATGCAACTCGATATAACGATTACAGAGTTAACAAAACAAAAGAGCGAGCAGCATTCTTCGAAGGAAAAAGTACAGAAAGAGATTACAGAGCTAAAAGTACAAGCAGCTGAAGAGCAACAACGATTATCAAACCAAAAAGAGACAGTAGAACGCCTTACAAAAGAACGAGATGAAACGAAAAAGAATCTTATAAAGACAAAAGAAGATTTAGCATTCTTAAAACAAGAAATGACATCGAATTCTAGCGGCGAAGAACAAATTACAAGTATGATTGAAAAGAAAACGCATGATAGAAATCAAACTGTGGAATTAATTAGCTCACGCCGTGAACAACGTCTTGATTTACAAGGGCGATTAGAACATCTAGAGTTAGAGGTAAAAGAAGCAAAACGTAGGCATAAATATTTGCTTGATGTATTAAAAGATCAAGAAGTGAAAATAAATCGTTTAGACGTGGAGTTAGAAAATCGCTTGCAACATTTACGGGAAACGTATACCATTTCTTTTGAAGCTGCAAAACAAAAATATACGATGACAATGTCTAGCGAGGAAGCTCGTAAAAAAGTGAAATTAATTAAATTATCCATTGAAGAACTCGGTACAGTAAATATAGGTGCCATTGATGAATTTGAGCGGGTATCTGAGCGTCATACGTTCTTATTAGAGCAACGGGATGATTTGCAAGAAGCGAAAACAACGTTGCATCAAGTAATTGACGAAATGGATGAAGAAATGAAAAAACGTTTTTCTTATACGTTCGAAGCAATTCGCACAGAATTCCAGTTTGTATTTAGTGAATTATTTGGCGGTGGGCGTGCAGATTTAGTTATGACAAACCCGAAAGATTTATTAAATACAGGAATTGATATTGTTGCACAACCGCCAGGGAAAAAGTTACAAAATTTAGGTCTTCTTTCTGGAGGAGAACGAGCATTGACAGCCATTGCGTTGCTATTTGGTATTTTAAAAGTTCGTCCTGTACCGTTTTGTGTGCTAGATGAAGTTGAAGCTGCACTAGATGAAGCAAATGTTGCTCGTTTTGCGCAGTATTTGAAAAAATTTAGTAATGAAACGCAGTTTATTGTTATTACACATCGAAAGGGTACGATGGAAGAATCTGATGTATTATACGGTGTAACGATGCAAGAGTCTGGTGTGTCCAAGCTTGTTTCCGTTCGTTTGGATGATGGAGAAGAGCTTGTTACGAGCAAATAGGAAGGATGGGAAAGAATGAGTTTTTTTAAAAAATTAAAAGAAAAAATTTCGAAGCAAACAGATACGGTAACAGAGAAGTTTAAACAAGGTTTAGAGAAAACGAGAAACTCTTTTGCTGAAAAAGTAAATGATTTAGTATATCGTTATCGTAAAGTTGACGAAGAGTTCTTCGAAGAGTTAGAGGAAATTTTAATTGGTGCGGACGTGGGTGTGTCCACAGTAATGGAGTTAATTGACCAATTAAGAGACGAAGTGAAGCATCGTAATATTCAAGACCCAAAAGAAGTGCAAGCTGTTATCTCTGAAAAATTAGTTGAGATTTATAAAGGTGACGGTAATTTTAATAATGAATTAAATGTGCAAGAAAACGCATTGACAGTTATTTTATTTGTCGGGGTAAACGGTGTTGGAAAAACAACGACTATTGGAAAAATGGCACATAAATTTAAATCAGATGGAAAATCTGTATTATTGGCAGCTGGCGACACATTCCGTGCTGGTGCAATCGAGCAGCTAGAAGTGTGGGGGGAACGTGTTGGTGTAGATGTAATTAAACAAGGATCAGGTTCTGACCCAGCAGCTGTTATGTATGATGCAATTCAAGCTGCAAAATCGCGAAAAGTTGATGTTTTGTTATGTGATACAGCGGGACGTTTGCAAAACAAAGTCAACTTAATGAAAGAGTTAGAGAAAGTAAAACGTGTAATTGAACGTGAAGTTCCTGGTGCTCCTCATGAAGTACTACTTGTCATTGATGCAACAACAGGACAAAATGGTTTAAGCCAAGCGAAGACATTCCGTGAGGCAACAAATGTAACGGGTATTGTCCTAACAAAATTGGACGGAACTGCTAAAGGTGGAATTGTATTGGCGATTCGTAATGAGATGGATGTACCGGTGAAATTTGTTGGTCTGGGAGAACAAATGGATGACTTGCAAGCATTTGATCCAGAACAATATGTATATGGATTATTTGCGGACCTTGTAGAAACAGCAGTGGAATAAGTAGAAAAAGAGGGAGCGGTGTTTATCGCTCTTTCTTTTTGAATTTAAATTAAGTTGTTAAGAAAAAAACTTGACACACATTTACTCTCCATGTAAACTAATTCATGTAAAGGTAATTCACTTAACAAAGGGTGATTCAACATGCTCGAAAAAACAACGAGAATGAATTATTTGTTTGATTTTTATCAATCGTTGTTAACGCCAAAACAAAGAAGTTATATGTCACTTTACTATCTCGATGATCTATCGCTTGGTGAAATTGCAGAAGAATTTGAAGTAAGCCGCCAAGCAGTGTATGATAACATTAAACGGACAGAAGCGATGCTTGAAGAATATGAAGAAAAGTTATTATTACTTCAAAAGTTTCAAGAAAGGCAGCAACTTGTTGCAAAGTTAAAGCAGCTAATCAGCGAAGAAGAGCATGTAGATGAACAAGTAAAACAAGTTGTTGAAGCTATCGAAAATTTAGATTAGGAGGGCGGCAATATGGCATTTGAAGGATTAGCCGACCGACTTCAACAGACAATGCAAAAAATTCGCGGTAAAGGGAAAGTATCTGAAGCCGACGTAAAAGAAATGATGAGAGAAGTTCGTCTTGCTCTTTTGGAAGCAGACGTTAACTTTAAAGTAGTAAAAGATTTTGTTAAACGTGTGTCTGAGCGTGCTGTCGGACAAGATGTAATGAAAAGTTTAACGCCTGGACAGCAAGTTATTAAAGTGGTACAGGAAGAACTTACAGAATTAATGGGCGGCCAGCAGAGTAAAATTGCTGTCTCTAACCGTCCGCCAACCGTTATTATGATGGTTGGATTGCAAGGTGCGGGTAAAACGACGACAACAGGTAAACTTGCGAATTTACTTCGTAAAAAGCATAATCGGAAACCGATGCTTGTTGCAGCTGACATTTATCGTCCAGCGGCAATTAAACAGCTTGAAACACTCGGTAAGCAATTGGATATGCCAGTTTTCTCTTTAGGAGACAAAGTAAGTCCTGTTGAAATCGCAAAGCAAGCAATTGCAAAAGCAAAAGAAGATCATCATGATTATGTTCTTATTGATACAGCAGGTCGACTGCATATCGATGAAGAGCTTATGGATGAATTAGCACAAGTGAAAGAAGTAACAAAGCCGGATGAAATTTTCCTTGTTGTTGATGCAATGACAGGACAAGATGCGGTAAACGTTGCGCAAAGTTTCCATGAACAGCTAGGTTTAACAGGTGTTGTATTAACGAAATTAGATGGTGATACGCGCGGAGGTGCAGCACTATCTATTAAAGCTGTTACAAACACACCGATTAAATTTGCTGGTATGGGTGAGAAATTAGATGCACTAGAGGTATTTCATCCAGAACGCATGGCATCGCGTATTTTAGGTATGGGTGATGTTCTGACGTTAATTGAAAAGGCGCAGGCGACAGTTGATGAAGAAAAGGCAAGAGAACTTGAGCAAAAAATGCGCACACTTTCCTTTACGTTGGATGATTTTCTAGAGCAATTAGGACAAGTGCGTCAATTAGGACCACTTGATGAGCTATTAAATATGCTTCCTGGTGCTGGGAAAATTAAAGGATTAAAAAATGTCCAAGTTGATGAAAAGCAAATCGGACACATCGAAGCGATTATTCGCTCGATGACAAAATTAGAGCGTGAACAACCGGAAATCATTAACGCTAGTCGTAAGAAACGTATTGCTAAAGGTAGTGGTACAACTGTGCAAGAGATCAATCGTCTTTTGAAGCAATTTGAAGATATGAAAAAGATGATGAAAACGATGTCTGGTATGCAAAAAGGTAAGAAAAAAGGACTAGGTGGTTTGAAGTTTCCATTTATGTAAGGAAAAAAAGATGGCTCTGTTAAGAAATTATACTTTACAAAGGGTCACTCTTTTTGCTAATATTATTATCTGTGTGAAATATATTCGGAGGTGCTTTATAAATGGCAGTTAAAATTCGTTTAAAACGTATGGGAGCTAAAAAATCTCCTTTCTATCGTGTAGTTGTTGCAGATTCTCGTTCTCCTCGTGACGGACGTTTCATCGAGGAAATCGGAACTTACAATCCAGTTGCTCAGCCAGCTGAAGTTAAAATTAATGAAGAAGCAGCATTAAAATGGTTAGGAAACGGTGCGAAACCATCTGATACAGTTCGTAACCTATTCTCTAAGCAAGGCATCATGGAGAAATTCCACTTATCTAAACAAGGTAAGTAATTGAAGCAATGGCTATGTCAGGGTTAATCGAAACAATTGTTAAACCCCTTGTGGATCATCCTGAAGATGTAAAGGTTACACAGGAACTGTACAACGGAGAGATGAAGTATCGATTAACCGTACATCCTGAGGATGTGGGTAAAGTCATTGGGAAACAAGGGCGAGTTGCAAAAGCAATTCGAACGATCTTATATGCAGCGGGACATCATCAAAATGAAAAAGTCACGCTGGAAATTCAATAAGTATAAAAAGGGCGAGGATCTGTTCCTCACCCTTTTTTAACATTTTAAGATAAATCGCATCTTCAGCAAAGAGAATGGAGATGCTAACGACATATAACGAACAGGGGTGACGTGCTGTTTATGACGAAATGGTTTAATGTAGGAAAAATTGTAAATACTCACGGTGTTAGAGGAGAAGTGCGTGTCGTTTCGCGTACAGATTTTCCAGAAGAGCGTTATAAAATAGGAAACATATTATACATATGGCAAGAGAAGGGCGCTGAGCCATTAGCTGTAAAGATTACTTCTCATCGTAGTCATAAGTCTTTTGATTTATTGACATTCGAAGGCTATAACAATGTAAATGAAGTAGAACAGTGGAAAGGTTCTTTATTAAAAGTCCCAGAGGACCAGCTTGGAGAATTGGCTGAAGGAGAGTATTATTATCATGAAATTATTGGTTGTACAGTTGTAACAGAAGACGGAGAGACAATTGGTACAATTAAAGAAATTCTTTCTCCTGGCGCAAACGACGTTTGGGTCATTAAACAGCCAAAAGGCCAAGATATTTTAATTCCGTATATTGAGGAAGTTGTCTTACAAGTAAACATCAATGAACAGCTTGTGACCATTCATGTGATGGAAGGATTACTGTAATGAAAATTGATATTTTAACATTGTTTCCAGAAATGTTTACAGGTGTATTTGGTTCTTCTATATTAAAAAAAGCACAAGAAAAAGAAGCAGTGCAGCTAAGAGTTGTTAATTTTCGTGATTATTCAACTAATAAACATAATAGTGTGGATGATTACCCGTACGGCGGCGGAGCTGGAATGGTATTAACACCACAACCCATTTTCGATGCGGTAGAAGAGTTAACAAAGGAAACGGAACGTAAACCACGCGTTGTGTTAATGTGTCCGCAAGGAGAGCGTTTTACCCAAAAAAAAGCTGAAGAATTAGCTGAAGAAGAACATCTAATTTTCATTTGTGGCCATTACGAAGGGTATGATGAGCGTGTTCGTGAGCATCTTGTAACCGATGAAATTTCAATAGGTGATTATGTATTAACAGGCGGAGAATTGGCATCTATGGTTATTACAGATAGTGTTGTCCGCTTATTACCTGATGTTTTAGGAAATGAACAATCACAAATAGAAGATTCATTTAGTACAGGGTTACTAGAACATCCGCATTATACAAGACCAGCGGATTTTCGTGGAATGAAAGTACCAGATGTACTTCTGTCTGGAAATCATAAATATATTGAAGAATGGCGTCAAAAAGAATCATTGCGCCGTACCTTTATGCGTCGCCCTGATTTATTAGGGGAACGTAGTTTATCTAAACAAGAGGAAAAATGGTTAGCAGAATTTAAAGAAAAGAAGTAAAAAATGCTATTGCAACAAACTGAGCAATATGCTATTATAACACTTGTGCTACTTATAGAGAGTAGCCGTTAACAACGGTGTTCCGCTGCAATTTATGAAATGACTTTGTATGAGCATCTGTTTGGAAGGAGAGAATTGAATATGCAACAATTAATCGCAGAAATTACAAAAAATCAATTAAAAACTGATTTACCTTCATTCCGTCCTGGTGACACTTTACGCGTACACGTAAAAGTAGTAGAGGGTACTCGTGAGAGAATTCAGATTTTTGAAGGTGTTGTAATTAAACGTCGTGGTGGCGGAATTAGCGAAACATTCACAGTTCGTAAGATTTCTTACGGTGTAGGTGTTGAACGTACATTCCCAGTTCACACGCCAAGAATCGCGAAAATCGAAGTACTTCGCCGTGGTAAAGTACGTCGTGCTAAGTTGTACTACTTACGTAACCTTCGCGGTAAAAAAGCACGTATTAAAGAAATTCGATAAGACATGTATGGGAGCTTGTATTTGCAAGCTCCCTTTTTCCAATCTAGCTGTGTTTTTACTTACATATAATAAACAGCTTACATAACCGTGGAGGGGAATCGCATGACGAAACAAAAAAGTACGCTTTGGGAATGGACAAAAGCTATTTTGATTGCTGTTGTCTTAGCTTGGATTATTAGACAGTTTTTCTTTGCACCGATTCTTGTAGATGGTGTATCTATGGCACCGACTCTTCATGATCGTGATCGTATGATTGTCAATAAAATAGGTTATCACATTGGAGAACCAAAACGCTTTGATATCATTGTGTTTCAAGCGACAGAAGATAAAGATTACATTAAACGTATTATTGGTTTGCCTGGTGATCAGATAGAATATCGAAATGACACACTCTATATTAACGGAAAGCCGTATGAGGAGCCGTATTTAGAGAAGCAGAAAAAGCAGCTTGCTGATGGTCCATTAACGTATGATTTTAAGCTTGAAGAAATTACAGGGAAGACAACAGTTCCAAAAGGAGAATTATTTGTATTAGGAGATAATCGCCGTTTTAGTAAGGATAGTCGTACAATTGGAACGATTTCAATAGACCAGGTAATTGGGAAAGCTAATATATTGTATTGGCCGTTAAAAGATGCACGTATTGTAAAATGAATGTAGAAAAGAAGGTGGAAATATGGTAATTCAATGGTTTCCTGGTCATATGGCTAAAGCAAGGCGCCAAGTAACAGAGAAATTAAAATTAATCGATGTGGTAATTGAACTTGTTGATGCAAGGTTGCCATTATCATCACGAAATCCAATGATTGATGAAATTATTACGCACAAGCCAAGACTTGTTGTTTTAAATAAAGCGGATATGGCAGATGATCGTGTAACAAAAGAATGGATCGCTTATTTTGGAGAAAAAGGCCATAAAGCAATCTCTATTAACGCGCAAGCTGGACAAGGTATGAAAGAAATTACAGCGGCTTGTAAAGAACTTGTGAAAGAAAAATTTGATAAAATGATAGCAAAAGGTATTAAACCAAGAGCAATTCGTGCTTTAATTGTTGGTATTCCAAACGTTGGAAAATCGACATTAATTAATAAATTAGCGAAGAAAAATATTGCTAAAACGGGCGATCGTCCAGGCGTAACAACAGCACAGCAATGGATTAAAGTAGGAAAAGAAATGGAACTATTAGATACACCAGGTATTTTATGGCCAAAATTTGAGGATGAAATGGTTGGACTTCGTCTCGCAACGACTGGAGCGATTAAGGATTCTATTTTAAATTTGCAAGATGTGGTTGTGTATGCACTTCGCTTTATGGAGAAACATTATCCCGAACGTTTGAAAGAGCGTTATAAGTTAAATGAAATTCCAGAAGATATTGTAGAGCTATTTGATGCGATTGGAAAAAATAGAGGCTGTTTAATGGGCGGAGGACTTGTTGATTATGATAAAACATCAGAACTTGTTCTTCGTGAACTTCGCGCTGGTAAACTTGGGAAAATGACATTTGAGACACCAGAAGAAATAATGGAAGAAGCATAGAGCGAAACTTCTATTTAGTTCATCTCATTCGATGGATTTTACGAGTAGTTATTTTTAGTTTAGCATCTTTCATTTTTCTGAATGCAGAGATAAGAATTGCTGCTGTTAAATGGGAGAGAAAAGGTGCGCAATTGCGCACCTTTTCTTACTTGTAGGAGGAACTACGTATGTCTAAAAAACAAACAATTCAAGAAATTGAAGCTTTATTACAAGAAATTGAACGAGAAGACGACGAGCGTTTTAGTATGTTATTAGCAGACGAACGAAAAGGTGTGCAGAGACTTATTTTAAAATGGAAAAAACAGCAAGGTGATAAAGAAAAAGAAAGACAAAAATTCGCTAAGATGTCAACGTATGAGAGTACACTTCGTCAAAATGGGCTTGTATCTATTGTTGGTATTGATGAAGTCGGAAGAGGACCTTTAGCAGGGCCTGTTGTTGCGGCAGCTGTTGTGCTCCCAGAAGATTTCTATATGCCTGGTTTGGATGACTCGAAAAAACTGAGTGAGGCCAAGCGTGAGCGGTTTTATGATGGAATTAAAGAGCAGGCGTTAGCAATTGGGATTGGGATTATTCCATCTCATGTTATTGATGAGATAAATATTTATCAAGCAACGAAACAAGCGATGTTAGAGGCTGTAAGTAATTTATCATGCAAACCAGAGCATTTGCTAATTGATGCAATGGAACTTCCGACGTCTATCCCGCAAACGTCTATTATTAAGGGAGATGCGAAAAGTATTTCGATTTCAGCTGCATCTGTAATTGCGAAAGTAACGAGAGATCGTATGATGAAGGAACTTGGAAAACGGTATCCACAGTATGGATTTGAGCAACATATGGGTTATGGAACGAAACAACATTTACACGCGATTGAAGCTTATGGTGTGTTAGATGAGCACCGAAAAACGTTTGCTCCAATTAAAGATATGATTGAACAATAAGTTGTGAATTCACAGCTTATTTTTTTATTTTTGTATATTAACATTATTATTTTTAAAAAAAGAATAAAGCGATTTCAGTTTTCTGACACTTTATTGTAGACAGCATGGCAATCATTTTATACAATGACTAATGTAATGTTTAAAAACATTAAAAAACTTTTCGAGTAAAACAGAAAAATAGGGGAGGATGGGACCATGAATATCCACGAGTATCAGGGTAAAGAAGTCCTTAGAAACTATGGGGTAAGTGTTCCGAACGGGAAGGTTGCCTTCACAGTAGAAGAAGCTGTAGAAGCAGCGAAAGAATTAGGAACGAGTGTATGTGTAGTAAAAGCACAAATTCATGCTGGCGGACGCGGCAAAGCTGGCGGTGTAAAAGTAGCAAAGAACTTAGAAGAAGTTCGTACATATGCAGAGGAAATTTTAGGGAAAACACTTGTAACCCATCAAACAGGTCCTGAAGGTAAAGAAGTAAAGCGCTTACTTATCGAAGAAGGATGCGATATTAAAAAAGAATATTATGTTGGTCTTGTGTTAGATCGTGCGACTTCTCAAGTTGTGTTAATGGCGTCTGAGGAAGGCGGAACAGAAATCGAGGAAGTAGCAGAGAGAACACCAGAAAAAATCTTTAAAGAATATATTGATCCTGCGGTAGGTCTGCAAGGCTTCCAGGCGCGTCGTATTGCGTTTAATATCAATATTCCAAACGAGCTTGTTGGACAAGCTGTGAAGTTTATGATGGGCTTATACCGTGCGTTTATTGAAAAAGACTGTTCTATTGCAGAAATTAACCCACTTGTTACAACAGGTGACGGAAAAGTTATGGCGTTAGATGCAAAATTAAACTTTGATTCTAATGCTTTATATCGTCATAAAGATATTTTAGCGCTTCGTGATCTTGATGAAGAAGATCCGAAAGAAGTAGAAGCTTCTAAGTATGACCTTAACTATATTTCATTAGACGGAAATATTGGTTGTATGGTAAATGGTGCAGGACTTGCAATGGCAACGATGGATATTATTAAACATTATAACGGTGACCCAGCTAACTTCTTAGATGTTGGCGGTGGTGCTACAGCTGAAAAAGTTACAGAAGCTTTCAAAATTATTCTTTCTGACAAAAATGTAAAAGGTATTTTCGTTAACATTTTTGGCGGTATTATGAAATGTGATGTAATTGCAGAAGGTGTTATCGAAGCGACAAAACAAGTAGGTCTTGAATTACCGCTTGTTGTTCGTTTAGAAGGTACAAATGTAGAGCTAGGAAAGAAAATTTTAAATGAATCTGGCTTAAATATTGTTGCAGCAGAATCTATGGCAGACGGTGCGCAAAAAATTGTTTCACTAGTAGGCTAATAGAAAGTGGGGGAGAAAAAATGAGCGTATTAGTTAATAAAGATACAAAAGTTATTGTACAAGGTATTACAGGTTCTCAAGGTTTATTCCATACAAAACAAATGATTGAATACGGTACGAAAATTGTCGGTGGTGTAACGCCTGGTAAAGGTGGTACTGAAATCGAAGGTGTACCAGTATTTAATACAGTAGAAGACGCTGTAAAAGCGACAGGTGCAAATGCTTCTGTTGTATACGTTCCACCTGCTTTTGCTGCGGATGCAATTATGGAAGCTGTTGATGCAGAAATTGATTTAGTAGTATGTATCACAGAAGGTATCCCTGTATTGGATATGGTAAATGTTAAGAAATATATGCATGGCAAAAAGACACGTCTTCTTGGACCAAACTGTCCAGGTGTTATTACGCCAGATGAGTGTAAGATTGGTATTATGCCAGGATACATTCATAAAAAAGGTCATGTTGGTATCGTATCTCGTTCAGGTACGTTAACATATGAAGCTGTACATCAATTAACACAAGAAGGAATCGGCCAATCAACTGCAGTTGGTATTGGTGGTGACCCTGTAAATGGCACAAACTTCATCGATGCTTTAAAAGCGTTCAATGAAGATGAAGAGACACATGCTGTTATTATGATTGGTGAAATTGGTGGAACGGCAGAAGAAGAAGCTGCTGAATGGGTAAGAGTGAACATGACGAAACCTGTTGTCGGCTTTATCGGTGGTCAAACAGCACCTCCAGGAAAACGTATGGGCCATGCTGGTGCGATTATTTCTGGTGGTAAAGGTACAGCTGCTGAAAAGATTAAAACAATGGAAGCATGCGGTATTAAAGTTGCTGAAACACCAGCTGTTATGGGTGAAACTTTAATTTCTGTTTTAAAAGAAAAAGGCTTATTTGAAACTTGTAAAAATTATTAATTATTTAGAAAGACACCTTCTGTAAAAGAGGGTGTCTTTTATCCTTTTTATAGTTAACATAATAACAATTATGGGTAAGGAGAATGTATATGAAACGTGAAAGATTATTGCATCTTCATTACTGCTTGGCAGATCAGTGGAAAGTACTTAGGCGTTTATTAGCTATTGATCCGCAGTTAACGGAAATTTACTCCTTTCAAGCTCCTCAAATTGAAAAATATCTTGGGCTGCCTATGCAAAAAGCCTCTGCACTTGTTTCTTATCTCCAAAAAACATCCCCTTCTTTTTGCATTCAACAATTACAAGATGAACACGTTTTTTATATGACGATATGGGATGATGATTATCCGAGTTTATTGCGCCAAATTCCTGATCCCCCGTTTATTTTATATGGAAAGGGACAGAAGGAAATATTGCAATGGACAAAAAAATTAGCTGTTGTTGGAACGAGAAATCCGTCTTTATATGGAAAAGGAAGCATACAATCTATTTTACAACCGCTTATGAACAATGAATGGCTAATCGTGAGTGGTCTTGCAAATGGAATTGACACAATTGCTCATGAAATTGCAGTAGAACACCGTTTTGCGACAATTGCAGTATTAGGGCATGGTTTACAATATATGTATCCAAAGAAGAATCGAGATTTTTATGAAAAATGGAAAGCGCAAATCTTGCTTGTAACGGAGTATCCCCCGCATTATGCGCCTCAAAAATGGTATTTTCCGAGACGAAATCGTATTATAAGCGGGCTTTGTCAAGGTGTTCTTGTAGTAGAGGCGAAAGTGCGGAGTGGTTCTCTTATAACAGCAGATTACGCCTTAGAGCAAAATAGAGAAGTATTTGCTATGCCGGGTCCTAATTATATTGAAAGTGCGGTTGGAACGAATCAGCTCATTCAACAAGGAGCAAAATTAATTCAATGTGCCGAAGATGTGATAGAAGAATTTTCAAATTATAAAATAAATCCATTTTGATTTTTTGACATATAGATTACTGCTATGCAGAAAAAAGGAGTATGCACTCGCTTTTTCCCTTTGTTTGCACTTTGCATGTGGCAGAAAAAGGCCCTGACCGCTCCTATACATGGCCAGTTGCTCTCGCCCACCTAAAAAGAATGGGTTTTATGTCTCTTTTTAATTGAATTTATAAAGTATATTTCATGTTTTTTATTAAACAATTATTGACAAATAGTAGATAGTCACTGTATGTTATATTCATTGTTGATTGACAAAAACGAGAGAAATCAATAATATTAGTCAATAATCCATCCAAAAAGGTTTTAGGAACTTTGAGGAAGGAACTTTTGTGTGAATAAAGATGAAGACTTGAATCCACCTCTTAAGGAGGCACTAGCATGTCAGATTACCTTGTAATCGTGGAGTCGCCTTCTAAGGCGAAAACTATTGAAAAATATTTAGGGAAAAAATACAAAGTAGTCGCGTCTATGGGCCATGTTCGCGACTTACCTAAAAGTCAAATGGGGATAGAAGTGAAAAATAATTTCACCCCAAAGTATATTACCATTCGTGGTAAAGGGCCTGTTTTAAAAGATTTGAAAACAGCGGCAAAAAAAGCAAAAAAAGTGTATCTTGCAGCCGATCCAGATCGCGAAGGAGAAGCGATTGCTTGGCATTTAGCAAATACGCTGAATGTAGATGTGGAGTCGGATTGCCGAGTTGTATTCAATGAAATTACAAAAGATGCGATTAAAGAATCCTTTAAACACCCTCGTGCAATTAATATGGATTTAGTGGATGCACAGCAAGCGAGACGTGTACTTGATAGACTTGTCGGTTATAATATTAGTCCTTTATTATGGAAGAAAGTAAAAAAAGGATTAAGTGCAGGTCGTGTGCAGTCTGTTGCAGTTCGCTTAATTATAGAACGCGAAAAAGAAATTCAAGCGTTTATCCCAGAAGAATTCTGGACAATTAAAACTGAATTTGTAAAAGGGAAAGAGACGTTTGAAGCATCCTTTTATGGAATAAACGGGGAAAAAGTAGAATTAACAAATGAACAACAAGTAAATGAAATCATTGAAAAAATGCGAGAAAATGCTTTTTCGGTTGAAAATGTAACGAAAAAAGAGCGGAAACGTAATCCGGCATTACCATTTACGACATCTTCTCTGCAACAAGAAGCTGCGAGAAAGTTAAATATGCGAGCAAAGAAAACGATGATGCTTGCGCAGCAGCTTTATGAAGGTATCGATATTGGAAAGCAAGGAACGGTTGGATTAATCACATATATGCGAACGGATTCAACGAGAATTTCAGAAACTGCGCAGCAAGAAGCACGTTCTTATATTGAAGAAGCATTTGGTGCAGACTACATAGGAGCACAAAAAAAGAAAGAATCGAAAAAACCAAATGCGCAAGATGCGCATGAAGCAATTCGCCCTTCATCTGTCTTACGTAAACCAGACGAACTAAAAAGTTATTTGAGTCGTGACCAATATCGTTTATATAAACTGATTTGGGAGCGATTTGTTGCAAGTCAGATGGCATCTGCTATAATGGATACCGTTACAGCTACACTGATAAACAATTCTGTTCAATTTCGTGCGCATGGATCTGTTGTGAAGTTCCCGGGATTCATGAAGGTGTACGTGGAATCAAAAGATGACGGGACAGAAGAGAAGGATAGAATGTTACCGCATCTAGATATAGGGGAAACAGTCTTTTCTAAAGATGTCGAACCGAAACAACACTTTACGCAGCCGCCACCACGTTATACAGAGGCGCGTCTAGTAAAAACGTTAGAGGAACTTGGAATTGGTAGACCGTCTACATATGTACCAACGCTAGAAACGATTCAAAAACGTGGGTATGTAGGGTTAGACAATAAGCGATTTGTTCCGACTGAACTTGGCGAAATTGTAATTGAACTTATTTTAGAGTTTTTCCCTGAAATTATTAACATTGAGTTTACGGCCAATATGGAGAAAAATCTTGATGAAGTGGAAGATGGAAAAGCAAATTGGGTACAAATTGTCGATGATTTCTACAAAGGTTTTGAACCGCGTTTAGAAAAGGCGGAAAAAGAAATGCGCGAAGTAGAAATTAAAGATGAACCTGCCGGGGAAGACTGTGAACTGTGTGGCAATCCAATGGTCTTCAAAATGGGTAAATTCGGAAAGTTCATGGCTTGTTCTAATTTTCCGGATTGCCGAAATACGAAACCGATTGTAAAAGAAATCGGTGTTACATGCCCAAAATGTAATGAAGGGCAAATTATCGAACGAAGAAGCAACAAAAAGAAACGTCTTTTTTACGGCTGCGGTACATATCCAGAGTGTGACTTCGTTTCTTGGGATAAACCAATTGGTCGGAAATGTCCAAAGTGTGAAGGTATGCTTGTTGAGAAGAAGTTGAAAAAAGGCGTTCAGGTACAGTGTATTTCTTGTGATTATGAAGAAGAACAACAAATGTGAGCCTACCAGCTCACATTTTTTTCGGGAAATGAAAAAAGAAAGGTGAGACATATGACAACACAAGTAGTAAACGTAATTGGCGCAGGTCTTGCGGGAAGTGAAGCAGCTTATCAAATCGCAAAGCGCGGGGTTCAAGTAAGGTTATATGAAATGCGACCAGTAAAACAAACACCAGCTCATCATACGGATAAATTTGCTGAGCTTGTATGCAGTAACTCGCTTCGTGCAAATACATTGACAAACGCGGTTGGTGTAATTAAAGAAGAGATGCGCCGTATGGATTCTGTTATTATTCGTGCAGCAGACGAATGTTCAGTGCCAGCAGGCGGTGCGCTAGCTGTTGACCGTCATGAATTTGCTGCTAAGGTAACGGAATATGTGAAAAATCATCCGAACGTGACGGTAGTGAATGAAGAAATTACAGAAATTCCAGAAGGACCTACTGTAATTGCAACAGGGCCTCTTACTTCATCAGGTTTAGCAGCGCAACTGAAAGAGCTAACAGGCGAGGATTATTTTTACTTCTATGATGCAGCAGCGCCGATTGTAGAAAAAGATAGCATTGATATGGAGAAAGTATACTTAAAATCCCGTTATGATAAAGGGGAAGCGGCATATTTAAACTGTCCGATGACAGAGGAAGAATTTAACCGTTTTTATGATGCGTTAATTGCTGCAGAAACAGTGCCATTAAAAGAATTTGAAAAGGAAATTTTCTTTGAAGGGTGTATGCCGGTAGAAGTAATGGCAAGTCGTGGTAGACAAACATTAGTATTTGGGCCGATGAAGCCAGTCGGATTAGAAGATCCAAAAACAGGGAAAACACCGTATGCCGTTGTGCAATTACGTCAAGATGATGCAGCAGGAACGTTATACAATATTGTTGGTTTCCAAACACACTTAAAGTGGGGACCACAAAAAGAAGTGTTACAATTGATTCCTGGACTAGAAAATGCAGAAATTGTACGTTACGGTGTGATGCATCGTAATACATTTATTAATTCACCGAAATTACTTCGTCCAACATACCAATATAAAAATCGTGATGATTTATTCTTTGCAGGACAAATGACTGGAGTAGAGGGATATGTAGAATCAGCTGCTTCGGGCTTGTTAGCAGGCATAAATGCAGCTCGCCTTGTGAAAGGTGAAGAACCGGCTGTGTTACCAGCAGTAACAGCGATGGGGAGTATGGCGAATTACATTACAACGACGAATGCGAAAAACTTCCAACCGATGAACGCGAATTTCGGGCTATTTGCACCGCTAGAAAAGAAAATTAAAAAGAAGCAAGAGCGTAATGAAGCATATGCAAATCGCGCATTAGAAACAATTCAAAATTTTGTAAATATTTAGTCAAGTTTCTTGCAAAGGCTACTAAATTGTGATACGATTTAGTAGCCTTTATTGAGGTGAAGAGTATGAATGAAGATGTGAATAAAATGTTACAATTATTCGTCGGATATTTACAAATTGAAAGAAATTATTCAAAATATACAATTGCAAGTTATCAAAATGATTTAGAACATTTTGTACAATTTATGAGGCGAGAAGGTATTTTGACTTTTGAGAATGTTACGTACGTTGATGTTCGTTTATATTTAACAACTTTACATAATGAAAAGTTAGCAAGGAAGTCTGTAGCACGAAAAATCTCGAGTTTACGAAGTCTGTATCGCTTCTTGATGCGTGAAGGATATCGGGAAGATAATCCATTTGCACTTGCCGCGCTCCCCAAAAAAGAATGGTCAATTCCAAAATTTTTGTACGATGAAGAATTAGAAAAGTTATTCGAAGTTTCGGATACTTCTAAACCACTAGGGCAACGAGATCAGGCTTTATTGGAGCTTATGTATGCGACGGGGATTCGTGTAAGCGAATTCGTGAAGCTTCAGCTTACGGATATTGATTTTTCAACAGGTACGATTTTGGTAATGGGGAAAGGAAAGAAACAACGCTATGTTCCTTTCGGAAGTTATGCACAAGATGCTTTAGTAACTTATATAGAAAATGGGAGAAAACAATTGGAGAAAAAATCGCAAGAACACTCGCAAACGGTGTTTTTAAATGCGAAAGGCACACCGCTAACTGATCGAGGTGTTCGATATGTTTTAAATGAACTAATAAAAAAAACATCTCTTACAATGCATATAAGTCCGCATATGTTAAGACATACATTTGCAACCCATATGTTAAATGAAGGGGCGGATTTAAGAGCTATACAAGAATTATTAGGACATGAGAATTTATCGGCGACACAAATTTATACGCACGTCTCAAAAGAAAGATTGCGCTCGGTTTACATGATGCACCATCCTCGCGCATAAATTGCTTTTAAAAGCTATAAAGTGAAACTTCTATTAATGGAAGAGGGTTTTTTCTTCCTCACTAATAGTTAGTTGAACCAATCGGGCTCTAACGGTAGTTAACCTTTAACCATTTTTTGATTTATCAGAATTTCGAGGTTTAATTGCTTGTTAATAGCCAGATAAAAACAAATAAAGGAGTTTTTTTGCTATGGGAAACTTCCATGCTACAACGATATTTGGGATTCACCATAATGGAGAATGTGCAATGGCTGGTGACGGGCAAGTTACGCTTGGGAATGCTGTTGTTATGAAGCATACAGCTCGTAAAGTTCGAAAGTTATTTCATGGTAAAGTGTTAGCTGGTTTTGCAGGCTCTGTAGCAGATGCTTTTACACTATTTGAGATGTTTGAAGGAAAGCTTGAAGAATACAATGGTAATTTACAGCGAGCTGCCGTAGAAATGGCAAAGCAGTGGCGAGGAGATAAGATGCTTCGCCAATTAGAAGCAATGTTAATTGTTATGGATAAAAATACGCTATTGCTTGTTTCAGGAACAGGTGAAGTAATTGAACCTGATGATGGCATTTTAGCAATTGGTTCTGGTGGACATTACGCACTTGCAGCAGGACGCGCTTTAAAACAACATGCAGGTTCCCATTTTACAGCGAGAGAAATTGCGAAGGCGAGTTTAGAAATCGCTAGCAATATTTGTGTGTATACAAACGAAAATATTATTGTGGAAGAACTGTAGAACTGTAAGGGAGGCATTTTATATGCATTTACATTTTACTCCGCGACAAATTGTAGAAAAGTTAGATCAATATATCATTGGTCAAAAAGATGCGAAAAAAGCAGTTGCAGTGGCGCTTAGAAATCGTTATCGCCGCAGCAAATTGGCAGAAGGACTTCGTGATGAAATTGCACCAAAAAACATTTTAATGATTGGACCGACTGGGGTTGGAAAAACAGAAGTAGCAAGGCGAATTGCAAAACTTGTTGGTGCCCCTTTTATTAAAGTAGAGGCCACAAAATTTACAGAAGTAGGCTATGTTGGTCGTGATGTGGAATCTATGGTTCGTGATCTCGTGGAAACTTCCGTTCGAATTGTGAAAGAAGAAAAAATGATTCATGTTAAAGACAAAGCGGAAGAGCAAGCTAACCAACGAATTGTTGAAATTTTAGTGCCGCATAAGCAAAAAGAATCGGGATTTAAAAATCCGTTAGAAATGTTATTTGGTGGATATCAAAATCAAAACACAGCTCCAACATCAGAACAGCAAGATGAGAGAGAAGTTGAGCAAAAACGAAAAGAAGTGGAAAAGCAGCTTGCTTCGGGTTTACTCGAAGAAGAAATGATTACAATTGAAGTGACGGAACAGCAATCATCTATGTTCGATATGCTTCAAGGTACGGGAATGGAACAAATGGGCATGAATTTTCAAGATGCGCTTGGAAGTTTTATGCCGAAAAAAACGAAAAAACGTAAAGTTTCTGTAAAAGAAGCAAGAAAAGTCTTGACAAATGAAGAGGCACAGCGCTTAATTGATATGGATGAAGTTACACAAGAAGCCGTTTATCGTGCTGAACAGCTTGGGATTATTTTTATTGATGAGATTGACAAAATTGCTGGTAAACAATCGAATAGCGTTGATGTATCACGTGAAGGCGTGCAGCGCGACATCTTACCGATTGTGGAAGGATCGACTGTTGTGACAAAATATGGACCGATAAGAACGGATTATGTTTTATTCATTGCAGCGGGCGCTTTTCATATGTCAAAGCCGTCAGATTTAATTCCAGAACTGCAAGGAAGATTCCCAATTCGCGTAGAGTTGACGAAATTGTCAGCGGAGGACTTTGTGAAAATCCTTGTAGAGCCAGATAATGCTTTAGTGAAACAATATATAGCATTATTGGAAACTGAAGGTATAGAAATTGAATTTTCTGACGAAGCTATTCGTAAGATTGCCGAGATTGCTTATCAAGTCAATCAAGACACAGATAATATTGGAGCAAGAAGGCTCCATACCATTATGGAAAAACTTCTTGAAGATTTATCGTTTGAAGCATCTGAAATTACGTTAGAAAAGGTAACGATAACACCTCAGTATGTAGAGGAAAAGTTAGCGACGATTGCTAAAAATAAAGATGTGAGCCAGTTTATTTTGTAATAGTATCATCAGGTGACTCGCCCTAGTTTCCAAGTGATTAAAAAGCATGTGAATAATGTGTAGGAGGAAATTTAGAAATGGAATTATTAGCAAAAACAAGAAAGTTAAATGCGTTATTACAGAGCGCAGCAGGAAAACCAGTAAACTTTAGAGAAATGGCTGACACGATGTGTGAAGTAATTGAAGCGAACGTGTTTGTTGTAAGTCGTCGCGGGAAATTATTAGGATATGCAATTCACCAACAAATCGAAAACGAGCGTATGAAACAAATGCTTGCTGAGCGTCAGTTCCCAGAAGAGTATACAAAGAATTTATTCAATGTAACTGAAACATCTCCAAACTTAGAAGTAAACAGTGAATATACAGCGTTCCCTGTAGAAAACAGAGAGTTATTTGGTCAAGGTTTAACAACAATCGTACCAATCGTTGGTGGTGGTGAGCGTCTAGGTACATTAGTATTGGCGCGTCTTGGTCAAGAATTTTTAGACGATGATTTAATTCTTGCTGAATATAGCTCTACTGTAGTAGGTATGGAAATTCTACGTGAAAAAGCGGAAGAAATTGAAGAAGAAGCACGTAGTAAAGCGGTTGTACAAATGGCGATTAGTTCATTATCATACAGTGAACTAGAAGCGATTGAACATATTTTCGAAGAGTTAAATGGAACAGAAGGTTTACTTGTTGCAAGTAAAATTGCTGATCGTGTAGGTATTACACGTTCTGTAATTGTAAACGCACTTCGTAAATTAGAAAGTGCTGGTGTAATTGAGTCTCGTTCTTTAGGTATGAAAGGAACGTACATCAAAGTATTAAATGACAAGTTTTTACATGAACTTGCAAAATTAAAAACAAACTAATTTCAATAGACTAAAAGCTCTTCTGTGTAATGCAGAAGAGCTTTTTTTAGTAGGAGTAGCATATATAAATACAAGCTGAAAGACGGATATAAAATCCTTTTTTAGGGGGAGGAGAGAGGAACTGACCGTGCATAGAAGCGGTCAGGGCCTTTTTCTGCCACATGCGCAGTGAAAACCAGAGAGAGTAAGCGAGTGCAGGTTCTTTTTTCATAACAGCAATCTCTATGTTGAAAAATCAAAAGGGATTCATACATAAATCCCAATTAAAAAATCGACATAAAACTATTTTTTTCAGTGGAATACTAGCGTAAACAGAATGAAAAATGGAAATGTTATAAAGAGTGAGTAATGATTTCATAGAAAAAAAGAGCAATGAAAAAGAAAGTTTGACAATGTATGTATTTTCGACTTGATTGTGATATTTTGTTGTGATATAGTTGTCAGTGGTGTCAGTACAAAGTACACACGTTCATTGATTTAAGT
The DNA here is from genome assembly GCF_037104725.1 of Bacillus bruguierae. Lineage (NCBI taxonomy): Bacteria > Bacillati > Bacillota > Bacilli > Caryophanales > Bacillaceae > Bacillus > Bacillus bruguierae. The sequence goes on from NZ_JBAWSX010000009.1 coordinate 57,280, forward strand.
GTTGGTGCTACGCTTGTAGTTTCGCTTAAAGATGAAGTGAACGGAGGATATCAAAAACCATTTAGGAGGAACTAAATTATGTCAGTAATTTCTATGAAGCAATTGCTTGAAGCTGGTGTTCACTTCGGACATCAAACTCGTCGTTGGAACCCAAAAATGAAACGTTACATTTTCACAGAGCGTAACGGTATCTACATCATCGACTTACAAAAAACTGTGAAAAAAGTTGAAGAAGCATTCAACGTAATGAGAGACATCGCTGCTAACGGCGGTAACGTATTATTCGTAGGTACAAAAAAACAAGCACAAGATGCTATTAAAGAAGAAGCAACTCGCGCTGGTATGTACTTCGTTAACCAACGTTGGTTAGGTGGTACATTAACAAACTTCCAAACAATTCAAAAGCGTATTAAACGCCTTAAAGACATCGAAAGAATGCAAGAAGATGGCACTTTCGAAGTACTTCCTAAGAAAGAAGTTGTACAACTTAAGAAAGAATTAGAGCGTCTTGAAAAATTCTTAGGCGGCATTAAAGATATGAAAGGTCTTCCAGATGCATTATTCGTAGTAGACCCTCGTAAAGAGCGTATCGCTGTTGCTGAAGCACGCAAATTAAACATTCCAATCATCGGTATCGTTGATACAAACTGTGATCCAGATGAAATCGATCATGTAATCCCAGCAAACGATGATGCAATTCGTGCTGTAAAACTTCTTACATCTAAAATGGCAGACGCGATCCTTGAAGCAAAACAAGGTGAAGAAACTGTTACTGCGTAACAAATTTAGAAAGGTGATAAGGGGGTAGGCCTTTTATCACCTTTTTTAAGGTATATACATATTTTAGGAGGATGAAAAGTATGGCAATTACTGCACAAATGGTAAAAGAACTTCGCGAAAAAACTGGCGCAGGTATGATGGATTGCAAAAAAGCGCTAACAGAAACTAACGGTGACATGGAGAAAGCAATTGACTTCCTACGTGAGAAAGGTATTGCGAAAGCTGCGAAAAAAGCAGACCGCATTGCTGCTGAAGGTTTAACTTACATCGAAGCAAACGGTAACGACGCTTTAATCTTAGAATTAAACTCTGAAACTGATTTCGTTGCGAAAAATGAAGGTTTCCAAACATTAATTAAAGAATTAGCTGCTCACTTATTAGCTAACAAACCTGCTAACATTGAAGAAGCTATGGCTCAAACAATTTCAAACGGCAAAACAGTAGAAGAGCACATCAACGAAGCAATCGCTAAAATTGGTGAAAAACTTACACTTCGTCGTTTCGAAATCGTATCAAAAACTGATGCAGATGCATTCGGTGCTTACCTACACATGGGTGGACGCATTGGTGTATTAACAGTTCTTGAAGGTTCTACAGATGAAGCAGCTGCTAAAGATGTAGCAATGCACATTGCAGCAGTTAATCCTAAATACATCGACCGCGATGCTGTAACAGCTGAAGAAGTTGAGCATGAGCGTCAAGTATTAACACAACAAGCTTTAAACGAAGGCAAGCCAGAAAAAATCGTTGCGAAAATGGTTGAAGGTCGTCTTGGCAAATTCTTCGAAGAGATTTGCTTACTTGACCAAGCATTCGTTAAAAACCCTGATATGAAAGTTCGTCAGTTCGTTGAGTCTAAAGGTGGAACATTAAAAGGATTCGTTCGCTACGCTGTTGGTGAAGGAATCGAAAAACGCGAAGATAACTTTGCTGAAGAAGTAATGAACCAAGTAAAAGGTAACAACTAATAAAGATTTGGGGACACATTGTGTTCCCTTTTTTAAAATAAAGATGCAAGTACTGGAGGTTCATTATGAGTAAGCCAAAATATAATCGTGTAGTATTAAAGCTAAGCGGTGAAGCTTTAGCTGGAGATAAAGGGTTTGGAATAAACCCATCTGTTATTAAATCTGTTGCACAGCAAGTAAAAGAAATTGCTGAGCTTGATGTAGAAGTTGCAGTCGTTGTTGGTGGCGGTAACATTTGGCGTGGAAAAATCGGGAGCGAGATGGGAATGGACCGTGCAACAGCCGACTACATGGGCATGTTAGCAACAGTAATGAATTCCTTAGCTCTTCAAGATAGCTTGGAAAATTTAGGAGTTCAAACACGTGTGCAAACTTCTATTGAAATGCGCCAAGTAGCAGAACCTTACATTCGTCGTAAGGCAAATCGTCACTTAGAGAAGAAACGTGTTGTAATTTTTGCGGCAGGTACAGGTAACCCTTACTTCTCTACTGATACAACAGCGGCATTACGTGCAGCTGAGATTGAGGCAGATGTTATTTTAATGGCGAAAAATAATGTAGATGGCGTATATAGTGCAGATCCAACTGTTGATGAAACAGCGACAAAATATGAGTCACTTACATATTTAGATGTCTTAAAAGAAGGTTTAGGTGTAATGGATTCTACAGCTTCTTCTTTATGTATGGACAATGATATTCCACTAATTGTATTCTCAATTATGGAAGAAGGAAATATTAAGCGCGCCGTTATCGGCGAAAATATTGGAACAATTGTAAGGGGGAAATAAGATGGCACAACAAGTAATGAATAATGCAAAAGAAAAAATGGAAAAAGCAGTTGCAGCATATTCTCGTGAACTTTCAACAGTTCGTGCAGGTCGTGCGAGTGCGTCTGTATTAGATAAAGTACAAGTAGATTATTACGGTGCACCAACGCCAGTTGTACAATTAGCAAATATCACAGTGCCTGAAGCACGTTTACTAGTTATTCAACCATATGATAAAACATCTATCGGTGATATTGAGAAGGCAATTTTAAAAGCTGATTTAGGATTAAATCCTTCTAATGATGGATCTGTTATTCGTATTGCATTCCCTGCATTAACAGAGGAACGTCGTCGTGAACTTGTGAAAGTTGTGAAGAAATATTCTGAAGATGCAAAAGTAGCTGTTCGTAACGTTCGTCGCGATGCAAATGATGATTTAAAGAAACTTGAGAAAAATGGCGATATTACAGAAGATGACTTAAGAGGATATACAGAAGATATCCAAAAAGAAACAGATAAGTATATCGTAAAAGTTGACGATATTACAAAAAACAAAGAAAAAGAAATTATGGAAGTGTAATCGCGAAATTTTCGCAAATATGACCCTCTTCTTAAGGGGGTCTTTTTACACTTTTAGGCATATGTCTGCTCGTTGGAGGGTTTGAATGATGTTTAGAAAACTTCCTTTTTTTAAAGGCAATAAGATTGCGTCGTTTGATCATCTCGTAGAAGAAGCAAAAAAAGGAGAAATTCCAGCACATATTGCAATCATTATGGATGGTAATGGAAGATGGGCGAAAAGAAGAGCGATGCCTCGTATTGCAGGTCATCATGAAGGGATGCAAGTCGTAAAGAAAATTACGAAGTTTGCCAGCAAGCTCGGTGTTAAAGTATTGACCCTTTACGCCTTTTCTACAGAGAACTGGAAAAGACCTAAAGTGGAAGTGGATTATTTAATGAAACTTCCTGAAGAGTTTCTAGGTACATTTTTACCGGAGCTTGTTGAAGAAAATGTACAAGTACGTGTGATGGGACAAAAGGATCGCCTTCCAGATCATACGCGAAGAGCGATGGAAAAAGCAAGTGAAGATACGAAAGATAACACGGGGTTAATTTTAAATTTTGCGTTAAACTATGGAAGTCGTGATGAAATTGTGTCTGCTGTGCAAAATATAGTTAAGGATAGTGAGGGAGGAAAACTTCGTTCTGAAGAAATAACAGAAGAAATGATTTCTTCGTACTTAATGACAAGAACATTGCCTGATCCTGATTTGCTAATCCGAACAAGCGGTGAACTTCGTATAAGTAATTTTATGTTATGGCAAATTGCTTATACAGAATTTTGTTTTACCGATGTATATTGGCCAGATTTTACAGAGGAACACTTATTACAGTCTATTACTGACTTCCAAAATAGAGGTCGCAGATTTGGAGGCGTGTAGAAAGAGAGGGTTTGGTAGTGAAACAGAGAATAATTACTGGAGTGATTGCTGCCGCGCTATTCATCCCCATCGTATTTTACGGTGGCGTGCCTTTTACAATTTTAGTGTATGCATTAGCTTCTGTTGGATTATATGAATTAATTCGAATGAATAAACTAACGATTATTTCTGTACCGACAATTTTATCAGCATTATTGTTATGGACTATTTTAGTTCCGAGTGATGTAATGGGCGTATTTGAAACAATTGGTTTATCAAAAGTAGAAATTACATTTGTAATTGTCTTATTACTTTTATCATATACTGTCCTTTCTAAGAATACATTTACTTTTGACAATGCTGCATTTTTATTAATGGCAACAACGTATGTTGCGATGGGTTTCTTTTATTTAAATGAAACACGTATTGCAGGGATTCAGTACGTATTTTATGCGTTGTTTGTAATTTGGGCAACGGATTCCGGCGCTTATTTTATCGGAAAAGCTATCGGAAAACGAAAACTTTGGCCGGAAATTAGTCCAAATAAAACGATAGAAGGTTCTATCGGCGGTATTTTATGTGGAATTGTTGTTGCTCTTGTGTATAATGTATTTTTACCGGTTCATTCCAATATAGGTGTCCTTATTGCAGTTACAGTTGCAATATCGGTATTTGGCCAAATTGGAGACTTAGTAGAGTCAGCATTTAAACGTCATTATGGTGTGAAAGATTCGGGTACAATTTTGCCAGGACATGGTGGTATTCTTGATCGCACTGATAGCTGGCTATTTGTATTGCCGCTATTACATTTCTTACATTTCATTTAATGAATGAACGAGGAGTAGAAGCAATGAAAACCATTAGTTTATTAGGTGCAAGCGGATCAATTGGAACGCAAACATTAGATGTATTGCGCGCGCACCAAGACCAATTCCGTCTCGCTGCTTTTTCTGTCGGGAGAAATATTGAGTTTGCTCAGCAGATGATTCAAGAATTTTCTCCTGAGATTGTTTCTGTAAGGCAAAAAGAAGATGCTTGGAAATTACAGACGGTTTGTGGAAATACGAAAATTGTATATGGAGAGGAAGGACTGCTTGCAGTTGCACTTCATCCAGATGCAGAAATAGTTGTAAACGCTGTTGTTGGGAGTGTTGGATTATTACCGACATTGCGTGCAATTGAGGCAAAAAAAACGATTGCAATTGCAAATAAAGAAACATTAGTAACAGCAGGACATTTAGTTATGGAAGCTGCAAAGAAACATAACGTACCTTTGCTTCCTGTAGATAGTGAACACTCTGCTATTTTTCAATGTTTGAATGGGGAAAATGAGAAACGAATTTCTAGATTAATTTTAACGGCATCAGGTGGAAGTTTCCGAGATAAAACAAGGAATGAGCTTAAACATGTAACAGTGGAAGATGCACTTCGTCATCCAAACTGGTCTATGGGTTCGAAAATTACTATTGATTCTGCTACAATGATGAATAAGGGATTAGAGGTTATTGAAGCGCATTGGCTTTTTAATATCCCTTATGAGCAAATCGATGTTGTATTACATAAAGAAAGTATCATTCATTCTATGGTTGAGTTTGAAGATCGTAGTGTAATGGCACAGCTTGGTACACCAGATATGCGTGTTCCAATTCAATATGCACTTACTTACCCTGATCGTTTTTCGCTTCCAAATGCTAAACAGTTGAATTTATGGGAAATTGGAACATTACATTTTCAAACAATGGATATGGAACGTTTCCGCTGTCTTCAGTTTGCATATGAAGCTGGGAAAATGGGAGGAAGTATGCCAACTGTGATGAATGCAGCTAATGAAGCAGCTGTAGAAGCTTTTCTACAAAAGAAAATCAGTTTCTTAACAGTAGAAGAACTCATTGAAAAAGCAATGCACCATCACAATGTCATTGCGCGTCCAAGCTTAGAAGAAATTCAGGAAATTGATGCTGCCACAAGACGGTTTGTGATGGAACAAATTTAGCAAAGGTGGTAATGGGAATTGAATACAGCGATTGCCTTTATTTTAATTTTCGGTGCACTTGTATTTTTTCATGAACTTGGACATTTGTACTTTGCCAAACGTGCTGGCATTCTGTGTCGTGAATTTGCCATTGGTTTTGGTCCGAAATTGTACTCGTTTGAAAAAAATGAAACAGTGTATACAATTCGTTTGCTTCCGCTTGGCGGGTATGTACGAATGGCTGGCGAGGACCCAGAAACAGTTGAACTAAAACCTGGTACAAAAGTGGGTCTTGTTTTAAATGAAAAAGAAGAGGTTACGAAAATTGTTTTGGATAATCGTGAAAAATATCCAAATGTTCGTGTCATTGAAGTAGACCAAGCTGACTTGGAACATAAGCTGATTATATCTGGATATGAAGAATATGAAGAAGAATTACAAACATTTCGAGTACATGAGAAAGCTCATTGCGTTTCAGCAGGAGAGGAGACACAAATTGCTCCGTTTAACCGACAATTTGGTTCAAAGACATTGGGGCAACGAGCGCTTGCCATTTTTGCTGGCCCTGCAATGAACTTTGTTCTTGCTTTTGTAATTTTCATTGTGATCGGGCTTATTCAAGGTATTCCTGTCGATAAGTCAATGATTGGAAAAGTAATGCCAAATAGCGTTGCCGAGAAAGCAGGATTACATGAAGGTGATAAGATTACATCTATTAATCAGCAACCAACAAACAGTTGGAAAGATATCACAAATATTGTCCGTGAAAATCCTGGAAAAGAAATTACGATAGATATAACGCGTGATAGCAAAAAAATGGCAATTCAAGTTACTCCTGCTGCTGAAAAAGAGGGCGACGTTACAGTTGGTAAACTCGGTGTACAAGAGCCTGTTGAGAAATCAGTTTTAGGTTCTATCAAATTAGGGTTTGATGAAACGTGCAGATGGACAAAGCTCATATTTGTCTCGCTTATTCAGCTAGTTACAGGACATTTTTCTATTAACGATTTATCTGGTCCAGTAGGGATTTATAATTTAACAGACCAAGTTGTAGAATATGGTCCGATTCGTGTTCTTAGCTTAGCAGCTGTTTTAAGTATAAATCTTGGTTTATTTAACTTATTACCTGTTCCTGCACTTGACGGAGGGCGACTTTTCTTTTTCTTAATTGAAGCGCTCCGCGGGAAGCCGATTGACCGTCAAAAAGAAGGAATGGTTCACTTTATTGGTTTTGCTTTACTAATGTTACTTATGTTAGTTGTAACATGGAATGATATACGGAAGTTTTTCTTATAAAAGAGGTGCTATAGAATGAAACAAAGTATGGTATTTAGTCCTACACTGCGTGAAGTGCCAGCTGATGCAGAAATTAAAAGTCATCAGCTTCTATTGCGCGCAGGATTTATGCGTCAAAATGCTTCAGGCATATATAGTTTTTTACCGCTTGGTCTGAAAGTGTTGCATAAAGTGGAACGTATTGTTCGTGAAGAAATGGAGAAAGCTGGTGCTGTAGAATTGTTAATGCCAGCTCTTCAAGCAGCTGAATTATGGCAAGAATCTGGCCGCTGGTATTCATATGGTTCAGAATTAATGCGTATGAATGATCGTAATAACCGTGAGTTTGCTTTAGGTGCAACACATGAAGAGGTGATTACTGATCTTGTACGTGACGAAATTAAGTCATATAAGAAATTACCTTTGACACTTTATCAAATTCAAACAAAATTCCGTGATGAGCAAAGACCTCGTTTTGGTTTGTTACGTGGAAGAGAATTTTTAATGAAGGATGCATATTCTTTCCATGCAACGCAAGAGAGTTTAGATGAAGTATATAATCGTCTGTTCCAGGCGTACTCTAATATTTTCACACGTTGCGGTTTAAATTTCCGTGCTGTTATTGCTGACTCTGGAGCGATGGGCGGAAAAGATACACATGAATTTATGGTATTATCAGATGTAGGAGAAGATACAATTGCATACTCTGATACATCTGATTATGCTGCAAATATTGAGATGGCACCTGTTATTGCTTCTTATGAAAAGAGTGATGAAGTAGAAAAAGTGCTTGAAAAAGTAGCGACGCCAGATCAAAAAGCAATTGAAGAAGTATGTGCGTTCTTAAATATTGAAGCAACAAATTGTATTAAGTCTATGGTCTTTAAAGTAGACGAGAAGTTTATCGTTGTGCTTGTTCGCGGAGATCATGAAGTAAACGATGTTAAGTTGAAAAACTTATATGGTGCTTCTGTTGTCGAACTTGCATCGCATGAAGAAGTAAAAGAGTTGTTAAACTGTGAAGTAGGTTCTTTAGGTCCAATTGGTGTAACAGAAGTAGAAATCATTGCTGACCATGCGGTGGAGGCTATCGTAAATGGATGTTGCGGAGCAAATGAAGAAGGTTTCCATTATGTGAATGTAAATCCAGAACGTGACTTTAAAGTAAGCCAATATACAGATTTACGTTTTATCCAAGAAGGAGACCTTTCCCCAGACGGCGAGGGAACAATTCGTTTTGCTCGTGGTATTGAGGTGGGACATGTATTTAAACTTGGTACTCGCTATAGTGAATCAATGAATGCAACGTTCTTAGATGAAAATGGTAAAACGCAGCCGATTATTATGGGCTGCTACGGAATTGGTGTATCTCGTACAGTTGCGGCTATTGCTGAGCAATTTAATGATGAGAATGGTTTGGTTTGGCCAAAAGCAGTTGCACCATTCCATGTACACGTGATTCCAGTAAATATGAAATCTGATGCACAGCGTGAAGTAGGCGAAAATATCTACAGTTCATTACAAGAGCAAGGATATGAAGTGTTATTAGATGACCGTGCAGAGCGTGCCGGTGTAAAATTTGCTGATGCAGATTTATTTGGTCTTCCAGTCCGAGTAACAGTTGGTAAAAAAGCTGATGAAGGTATTGTTGAAGTAAAAGTACGTGCAACAAATGAATCTGCAGAAGTGAAAGTCGAAGAACTTCACACATACATTGCAAATATTTTAAAATAAGAAGAGGTACCTCGTGATGAGGTACCTTCTCTTTCTTTGTGGAACGTTTCAATTTATAATAGCAGATGGAAGGAGGTTGCTTATGTCATTAACAAACGAACAACAAGAGCGATTTCAAATTTTGCTCCAACAGTTACAAATGCCTGAAGACCTTATCAATCAATATTTACAAGGTGGTGGCATTCAAAGGTTAGTTGTTGATAAAGCAAATAAGAGTTGGCATTTTGATTTACAAGTACCACGTATTTTACCAACAGAATTATATGAATTGCTTGAAACACAGCTTAAGCAGTCATTTTCTCATATTGCAAAAACATCATTTTCATTAGAAACAGAGAATAAGCAATTTACGGAAGAAGAGGTCAAGGCGTATTGGCCGCTCTGTACAGATCGAATTACTTTCTCGCCTATGTTTGCATATTTAAAAAAGCAACTTCCGCATGTAAACGGAGTGAAGTTGTTACTTGATGTGAATAATGATTTAGAATCTACTGCACTAAAGAAAAATCTTGCGAAGCCAGTCGGAGACCAATATGAAGTTTTTGGATTTCCTCGTTTTCAGCTAGAAACAAATATAAAACAAAATGAAGAGGAAGTTCAAAAGTTTCGTGAACAAACACAGCAAGAGGATCGTCAGCGTGTTATACAAGCCATGGAAGAAATGGCCAAGAAACAAGCGGAAGAAAGTGATGTTGTACATGAAGGGCCGATTGTACTCGGTTATCTCATTAAGCCTGATGAGGAGATTACACCACTTCGTGAAATTCAAGATGAAGAAAGAAGAAAAACTGTTCAAGGTTATGTCTTCCATGTGGAAACAAAAGAACTTCGTAGTGGACGTACATTATTGACATTAAAAATAACAGATTACACCGATTCTATTATGATTAAAATGTTTTCACGCGATAAAGAAGATATTCCACTCTTACAATCCTTGAAAAAAGGAATGTGGGTAAAAGCGCGTGGATCGATTCAAAATGATACGTTCGTTCGAGACTTGGTCATGATTGCAAACGACATTAATGAAATAACAGGCCCGTCTCGGAAAGATAAAGCAAATGAAGGAGAAAAAAGGGTAGAACTTCATATGCATACACCGATGAGCCAAATGGACGCTGTAACTTCTGTATCTACACTTGTGAGTCAAGCAGCAAAATGGGGACATGAAGCGGTAGCTGTGACAGATCATGCTGTTGCACAAGCTTTTCCTGAAGCGTATTCTGCTGGAAAAAAAGCGGGGATTAAAGTGATTTTTGGTGTAGAAGCGAACCTTGTGAATGACGGTGTGCCAATTGCTTATAATGAGGAACATCGATTACTGGCAGACGAAACATATGTTGTATTTGACGTTGAGACAACAGGATTATCAGCTGTATATGATACAGTTATTGAGCTTGCTGCTGTGAAAGTAAAGGGCGGAGAGATTATTGATCGTTTTGAATCCTTTGCAAATCCACATCAACCGTTATCAGCAACAATCATTGAATTAACTGGTATTACAGATGATATGCTAACAGATGCACCAGAAGTAGAAGAAGTATTTAAAAAGTTTGAACAGTGGATGGGGAATCATACACTTGTCGCTCATAATGCAAGCTTTGATATGGGATTTTTAAATGTTGGATTTAAGAAAAGCGGGCTAGAAAAACCGAAAAATCCAGTTATTGATACGTTAGAATTGGCTCGTTTCTTATTTCCAGAGATGAAAAACCATCGTTTAAATACGTTATGTAAAAAGCTTGATATCGAATTAACACAACATCACCGTGCGATTTATGATACAGAAGCAACAGGCTATTTGCTTGTGAAAATGCTGAAAAATGTAATTGAAAAAGGCTATGAATATCACGATCAGTTAAATGACAGTATGGGACAAGGAGATGCGTATAAACGTGGACGTCCAAGTCATGTGACGCTTCTTGCAACGTCGGATGAAGGGCTGAAAAATTTATATAAACTTGTTTCTTACGCTCATCTTCAATACTTCTATCGTGTACCCCGTATTCCGCGTTCTTTATTAAAGAAATATCGCGAAGGTATATTAGTCGGTACAGCTTGCGATAAAGGTGAAGTATTTGAAGCGATGATGCAAAAGGCACCGGAAGAAGTAGAAGAAATTGCCCAGTTTTATGATTACATTGAGGTTATGCCTCCGGTAGTGTTACGACATTTGGTAGAGCTTGAGCTCGTTCGTGATGAAGGTCAATTAAAAACAATTATTTCTAACTTAGTAAAGTTAGGCGAAACGTTAGATAAGCCTGTTGTTGCAACAGGAAATGTTCATTATATAAATCCAGAAGATGCAATGTATCGGAAAATTTTAGTCAGTTCGCAAGGCGGAGCGAATCCATTAAATCGTCATTCATTGCCGCCTGTGTATTTCCGAACAACAGATGAAATGTTAGAATGCTTCTCCTTCTTAGGCGAAGAGAAAGCAAAAGAAATTGTTGTAACAAATACACAAAAAGTTGCATCGATGATTGGGGAAGTAAAGCCTGTAAAAGATGACCTTTACACGCCAAAAATCGAAGGTGCAGATGATGAAACGCGGGATATGAGTTACGAAATGGCTCGAAGTATTTACGGTGATGAACTTCCAGAAATTGTAGAGGCCCGCTTGGAAAAAGAATTGAAAAGTATTATTGGACATGGGTTTGCTGTTATTTATTTGATTTCGCATAAACTTGTAAAGAAATCACTTATTGATGGTTATCTTGTTGGTTCACGTGGTTCGGTTGGTTCCTCATTTGTTGCGACAATGATGGAAATTACAGAAGTAAACCCTTTGCCGCCGCATTATGTTTGTCCAAATTGTAAGCAATCGCAGTTCTTTAATGATGGTTCAGTCGGTTCTGGATTTGACTTACCTGATAAAGATTGTCCAAACTGCGGAACTGCATATAAAAAAGACGGTCATGATATTCCGTTCGAAACGTTCCTTGGCTTTAAAGGAGATAAGGTTCCGGATATCGATTTGAGTGCGACACGTTCTTAACTGAAAAGGTTAAGCACTAGCATCTGCTAGTAGAACTGCTATTCCAAAGTGTGGAATGATGGGGTAACGTCCTGAAACACACTCACTGAAGCTACGGCAAGCGATAGCGATATTGCAAACATCAACATCGTTTGAAGCCCGTTAAAGTAGGCTGAAGTTAACCCTAACGTAAAGACGAGGAAAGGGAGGTAGAAACCTTCTGTGAATGATAGGTCTGGTGTCTATAAAATTCCTATGGTTAGAATCAGTAGAATCACTGGGACGAACCCTCGACTGACTTTTCGAGAATATCACGTTACAGAAATGTAACGGGGTCCAAAGAGGACTTCCAAGTGTGGATGAGTAAACGTTTGGTTATGAAAATCCATACTGTGTTACAGGCACAGTCAAGCTTGGCGGAATTTAGGGGGAACCTAAGGGAATTATGTACAGATAGGAATAGTGGAACGTGTGAAGCTTTCGACATAAGAGAAGGTTGCACTTCGATGATGATGGTATGTGGAAAGGCAAATGCTATAACACATTTTACGAAAGTGGCAGTAGTGCCGTAGTACCGCTTAATGAAATGCTGAAGATGACTGAATAACCAATAAGTCGGAGGATAAAAACATTTCAGAGGGAAGGGCACAAGTCGTTAACGTCGAAACAAACTTCGACAGAGTTAACGATGGAACGCCGTGTGAGTGTGAAAGCCTCACGCACGGTGTGGAGTGGGGGAAAAGCTGGAGATAATATCAAATGCTTACCTATCACTATACTTCTCAGGAGAATACCAACCTCGTGCTCATAACTATACGAAAGTACTGTTCGGTGAAGATAATGTATATCGTGCTGGAACAATAGGGACCGTTGCCGAAAAGACCGCGTATGGTTATGTGAAAGGCTATGCTTCAGACCATAATTTAACGATACGAGGGGCAGAAGTAGATCGCCTTGTAGCAGGATGTACGGGTGTTAAGAGAACAACAGGGCAACATCCAGGTGGTATTATCGTAGTGCCGGATTACATGGATGTCTTTGATTTTACACCGATTCAATTTCCAGCAGATTCTTTAGAGGCGGAATGGAGAACGACACATTTTGATTTCCATTCTATTCATGATAACTTATTAAAACTTGATATACTCGGACACGATGATCCGACAGTGATTCGTATGCTTCAAGATTTAAGTGGAGTGGACCCAAAGACGATTCCAACTGATGACCCAGAAGTAATGAAAATTTTCTCGGGTACAGAATCACTTGGTGTAACGGAGGAACAAATTAATTGTAAAACTGGTACACTTGGTATCCCGGAATTTGGTACGAAATTCGTTCGCCAAATGTTAGAAGAAACGAAGCCGACGACATTCTCAGAGCTTGTCCAAATTTCTGGACTATCTCACGGTACAGATGTATGGCTTGGAAACGCAAATGAACTCATTTATGATGGTACATGTACATTGAGTGAAGTAATCGGTTGTCGTGATGACATTATGGTGTATTTAATTTACCAAGGTTTAGAACCATCTTTAGCGTTTAAAATTATGGAATCTGTGCGTAAAGGGAAAGGTGTACCTCCAGAGTGGGAAGAAGAAATGCGCAATAATAATGTGCCGGGATGGTATATTGATTCATGTAAAAAGATTAAGTACATGTTCCCTAAGGCCCATGCGGCAGCATATGTACTCATGGCTGTGCGCATTGCGTATTTTAAAGTGCATTTTGCACTCTTATTCTACGCAGCATACTTTACTGTTCGTGCCGATGATTTTGATCTAGATGCAATGGTAAAAGGTTCAGCATCTATCCGTGCTAAAATTGATGAAATTACGCAAAAAGGATTAGATGCATCTCCAAAAGAGAAAAGCTTACTAACAGTATTAGAGATGACACTTGAAATGTGTGAACGTGGTTATTCATTCCAAAAAGTTGATTTATATCGCTCTAGTGCAACAGACTTTATTATTGATGGGAATACATTAATTCCGCCGTTTAATGCAATACCTGGTCTTGGTACAAATGCTGCATTAAACATTATAGCAGCACGTGAAAATGGCGAGTTTTTATCGAAAGAGGATTTACAACAGCGCAGTAAGATTTCCAAAACAATTATTGAGTATTTAGATAGTCAAGGTTGTTTAGGAGAACTTCCAGATCAAAACCAGTTATCACTGTTCTAATAGGTAGGAAAAGTCTTTGCAAAACTATGGTCACTATGCTATACTAGATAGCGAGATAACCATGTCATGTATATTTTGTGAAAAAAAGAGTGGGGAAACCCACTCTTTCGTTTTACTATCTACGTTTCTGCGTCTAAAATTTTCGTAGACGCTTCTGTCGTATATACATATTTTGTTACAAGTTTTACTTCTTAAATTTGGTAATACTAAGACAGATATTCCCTGCTTATTAGCAGGGGCTTTTGTTAGCTAACGAGAAAGAATATACAAACTGCATTGGTTAAAAGTACGCAGGATGAAATCTTTCAACTGTTACATGGCGGCAGAAAGGAGGCTGTTTATGGATAAGAAAGTTACAGAAGTTGTTGAAGCACTTGCGCAGCCAATTGTCGAAGAGCTTGGTCTTGAGCTTGTAGATGTAGAGTATGTGAAAGAAGGAAAAGATTGGTTTTTACGCGTATCCATTGACTCTGATACAGGAGTAGATATTGAGGAATGTGGTGCGGTAAGTGAGCGATTAAGTGAAGCTTTAGATAAAGAGGATCCAATTCCTCATCTTTACTTTTTAGATGTATCCTCTCCAGGAGCGGAGCGTCCATTAAAGAAAGAAAAAGATTTCCAGCAAGCAGTAGACAAACAAGTTGCAATTAAAACATACGAGCCAATCGATGGTGAGAAAATGTTTGAAGGAAAGTTGCTTGCATATGATGGAACAATGATTACATTACTATTAACAATTAAAACACGTAAAAAAGAAATCCAAATTCCGATGGATAAAGTTGCCAATGCGCGACTTGCAGTTACGTTTTAGTAAGAAGGGGGATCTTCATGAGCACTGAGTTGTTAGATGCTTTGCTCGTATTAGAACAAGAAAAAGGTATTAGCAAAGATATTATTATTGATGCTATTGAAGCAGCTTTAATTTCTGCTTATAAACGAAATTTCAATCAAGCGCAAAATGTTCGCGTTAGCTTCAATCCTGAAGTTGGAACTATTCAAGTATTAGCGCGTAAAGATGTAGTGGGAAATGTATTTGACCCACGTCTTGAAATTTCTGTTGAAAAAGCAAGACAAGTTAACCCAAACTATCAAGAGGGCGACGTATTAGAGATTGAAGTAACGCCAAAAGATTTCGGGCGTATTGCAGCACAAACAGCAAAACAAGTTGTGACGCAGCGTGTACGTGAAGCAGAACGTGGCGTGATTTATTCTGAGTTTAGCGACCGTGAAGAAGACATTATGGTTGGTATTGTACAACGTCAAGATGCTCGCTTTATTTATGTAAGCTTAGGGAAAGTAGAAGCACTTTTACCAGTAAGCGAGCAAATGCCAAACGAACAGTACAAACCGCATGATCGCATCCGTGTTTTCATTACAAAAGTAGAGAAAACAACAAAGGGACCGCAAATTTATGTATCACGTACGCATCCAGGCCTTTTAAAGCGTTTATTTGAAATTGAAGTGCCAGAAATTTATGATGGAACTGTAGAAATTCGTTCTGTGGCACGTGAAGCAGGAGATCGTTCAAAAATCTCTGTGTACTCTGAAAATGTAGATGTAGATCCAGTAGGTTCTTGTGTAGGACCGAAAGGACAACGTGTACAACGCATTGTAGATGAGCTAAAAGGTGAAAAAATTGATATTGTTCGCTGGTCAAATGATCCAGTGGAATATGTAGCAAATGCACTAAGTCCATCACAAGTTGTAAAAGTGCTTGTAAACGAAGAAGAAAAAGCAACTACTGTAATTGTTCCAGATCATCAACTTTCCTTAGCAATTGGTAAGCGTGGACAAAATGCGCGACTTGCAGCAAAATTAACGAATTGGAAAATTGATATTAAAAGCGAGTCTGATGCGAAACAACTAGGACTTTTAACAGAAGAAGATATGATAATCGCATTCGATTCTGCTGAAGATGAAATCGAATAGAGGTGATGAACGTGAGCAATCGAAAAGTTCCGTTACGAAAATGTGTGGTAACACAAGAGATGAAATCAAAACGCGAGCTCATTCGCATTGTTCGTTCCAAAGAGGGAGTCGTGTCGATTGATTTAACAGGCAAACAATCAGGACGCGGTGCATACTTGTCAAAAGATAAAGAATGCATTTCTCAGGCGAAAAAGAAAAATGTTTTGGAACATCACCTAAAAGCGAAAATTGATGACTCTCTTTATGAAGAGCTAATCGAGCTTGTTGAGAAGGAGTCGAAGTAAGTGTCCAATTGGAAATCGTTTTTAGGGCTGGCTAATCGGGCCCGAAAGATTATATCGGGTGAAGAGCTTGTTTTAAAAGAAGTTCGAAGTGGTAAAGCAAAGCTCGTATTGCTTTCTGAAGATGCGTCAGCAAATACAACAAAGCGTATTACGGACAAAACAACGTTCTACAACGTACCAATGAGAAAGGTCGAAAATCGACAAGAATTAGGGCATGCGATTGGGAGAGAAGAACGAGTCGTTGTAGCGGTGTTAGATGACGGCTTTGCTAAGAAGCTGCTTAGCATGCTCGATATAACTTACCGGGGGTGAAGGTATGAGTAAAATTCGAGTACACGAATATGCAAAAAAACACAATATCTCAAGTAAGGATATTATTAAAAAACTAAAAGAAATGAATATCGAGGTTTCGAATCATATGACGATGTTAGACGATGAAGTAGTAAACAAGTTAGATAATCAATATAATGATGGAGCAGAAAAACCTTCTGTTGCAGATGAGTTTGAAGTAGAGGAAAAAGTTGTTCGCAGCAAAAAGAACAGCAATAAGAATAAGAAAAAAGGCAAAGGGAATCAAGACAAACGTCAAGAAAACTTTGCTGGAAGACAACAAACGCAAGTGGTAGAAACACCAGACAAAATCACTTTCTCTGGTACGCTTTCAGTAAGCGAACTTGCGAAAAAATTAAGCAAAGAGCCATCTGAAATTATTAAAAAGCTCTTTATGCTTGGAATCATGGCAACAATTAACCAAGATTTAGATAAAGATACAATTGAGCTAATTGCTAGTGATTATGGTATTGAAGTAGAAGAAGAAGTAATTGTTAGTGAAACAGAATTCGAGACGTTTATGGACGAGCAAGACGATGAAGAGAATTTAAAAGAACGTCCGGCTGTCGTTACAATTATGGGACACGTTGACCATGGTAAAACAACATTACTTGACTCTATTCGTAATTCAAAAGTAACTGCTGGTGAAGCGGGCGGAATTACGCAGCATATTGGTGCATACCAAGTTGAAGTAAATGACAAAAAAATTACGTTCTTAGATACACCAGGTCACGCAGCATTTACAACAATGCGTGCACGCGGTGCGCAAGTTACAGATATTACAATTCTAGTTGTAGCAGCTGATGACGGTGTTATGCCACAAACAGTTGAAGCGATTAACCACGCGAAAGCAGCTGGAGTACCAATTATTGTTGCTGTGAATAAAATGGATAAACCATCAGCAAATCCGGATCGTGTAATGCAAGAGTTAACTGAATATGAGTTAGTTCCAGAAGCCTGGGGCGGCGATACAATCTTCGTACCAATCTCTGCCATTAAAGATGAAGGAATTGACAACTTGCTAGAAATGATTCTTCTTGTAAGTGAAGTAGAAGAATATAAGGCAAATCCAAATCGCTATGCAACTGGTACAGTAATCGAAGCACAGCTTGATAAAGGTAAAGGAACAATCGCGACATTACTTGTTCAAAACGGTACACTTCGAGTAGGAGACCCAATCGTTGTTGGTACATCATTCGGCCGTGTTCGTGCGATGGTAAATGATATTGGGCGTCGTGTAAAAGTTGCTGGTCCGTCTACTCCTGTTGAAATTACAGGCTTAAACGAAGTGCCACAAGCAGGCGATCGCTTTATGGCATTTGCCGATGAGAAGAAAGCACGTCAAATCGGTGAATCACGTGCACAACAAGCATTGCTTGCACAGCGCGGTGAAAAATCTAAATTAAGCCTTGAAGATTTATTCCAACAAATTAAAGAAGGCGATGTAAAAGAAATTAACTTGATTGTGAAAGCGGACGTACAAGGTTCTGTGGAAGCAATGGCAGCATCACTTCGTAAAATTGATGTTGAAGGCGTAAAAGTAAAAATTATCCACACTGGCGTAGGTGCAATTACAGAATCTGATATTATTTTAGCTTCTGCATCTAATGCAATTGTAATTGGATTTAACGTACGTCCTGATGTCAACGCGAAGCGTACAGCTGAATTAGAAAACGTTGATATTCGTTTGCACCGCATTATTTATAAAGTAATCGAAGAGATCGAAGCAGCAATGCAAGGTATGCTAGATCCTGAATTCGTAGAAAAAGTAATTGGTCAAGCAGAAGTTCGTCAAACGTTCAAAGTAACGAAAGTTGGAACAATTGCAGGATGTTACGTAACAGACGGTAAAATTACACGTGATAGCGGCGTGCGTATCATTCGTGACGGCGTAGTTATTTATGAAGGCCAACTTGATACGTTAAAACGTTTCAAAGACGATGTAAAAGAAGTTGCACAAAACTATGAGTGTGGTATTACAATTGAGAAGTATAATGATCTTAAAGAAGGAGACATTATTGAAGCGTACATTATGGAAGAAGTGAAGCGATGATTATCGCTTCACTCTCATTCGAATGTATAATCTATGATGTGCATTCCTTAAAAGAGAAACGAGCAATTTTACAGCGTGTTTTAACTCGTGTAAAACAGCGTTACAATGTATCTGTTTCAGAAGTTGGGCATCAAGATGTATGGCAACGTACAGAAATTGCGATTGTTTCCGTATCCTCAAATCGTGTTGTGTGCGAAAAAGAAATGGATCGTGTACTTGCCTACATTGATTCATTTCCTGAAATTGAACGTACAATAACACAATTGGAATGGTATTGAATGAGGTGAAATGGTTATGAAATTACGTGCAAACCGTGTGGGCGAACAAATGAAAAAAGAATTAGGCGACATTATTAGTCGTAAAATTAAAGACCCGCGTGTTGGATTTGTGACAGTAACAGATGTACAAGTGAGTGGAGATTTACAAATTGCTAAAGTATACATTTCTGTTTTAGGAGACGAAGAACAGAAAGAAAATACATTAAAAGGTTTAGCGAAGGCAAAAGGCTTTATTCGTTCCGAAATTGGACAGCGTATTCGTCTTCGAAAAACACCTGAAATCTCCTTTGAATTTGATGAATCGATTGGATACGGTCATCGGATTGATACACTTTTACATGAAATTAATAAAGACGGTAAACGTGAAGAATAATGGATAGACATTTGTCTATCCATTTTTTCAATCTGAAGTAAGTTTGACATACAAAAAGTATAACGATGAGGTGAATATATGGAAGGTGTAGTGCTATTACATAAACCAAAAGGGATGACATCACATGATTGTGTATTTAAATTAAGAAAAATATTAAGAGAGAAACGTATAGGGCACACCGGGACTTTAGATCCAGATGTGACAGGTGTATTACCAATTTGTGTAGGACGTGCTACGAAAATTGCACAATTTTTAACGAGTGAAACAAAAACGTACGAAGGTGAAGTTACGCTAGGATTTTCAACCACTACAGAAGATGCTTCAGGTGAAGTTGTTGAAAAACAAGATGTCAATCGTGTTATTACACGTCAAGAAGTAGAATCAGTATTAGCTGCCTTAACAGGAACAATCGAACAAGTACCACCAATGTACTCGGCTGTAAAAGTGAATGGAAAGAAACTATATGAATATGCAAGGGCGGGAATAGAAGTAGAGCGTCCAGTTCGTACAATTACGATTCATGAGTTCACTTTACTTGATAACCGTGAATTATTTGAAGGAGAGACAATTTCCTTCCGTTTTCGTGTGACTTGTAGTAAAGGAACATATGTAAGAACATTAGCTGTTATGATTGGGGAAAAGCTGGGATTTCCAGCGCATATGTCCGATCTTGTGAGAACAGCATCAGGAGAGTTTAAATTAGAAGATTGCATATCATTTGAAGAAATTGAGCAAAACGTGCACAATGGAACGGTAGATTCTATTTTTATTTCGATTGATGAATCGTTACATAAGTTTCCAAAAATGGTTGTAAGTAGGGAACAAGCAGAGAAAGTGAAGAATGGTATGTTTTTACCGAATAAAGAACAAGTGACAGCGCCATTCATTACAATTTTTGATGAAAATGAACGCTGCTTAGCGATTTATGAACATCATCCAAAGCATCCAGGTATGTTGAAACCGATGAAAGTACTTGTGAATAATCAAGAATTACAGCTATAATGAATAATTGGAAGGATTATTACAGAAAAAGGTGAATTCAAGCGTGAAACTCATTCATTTAACTCATCCACACGAACAAAATAAAATAGAATTACCACCTACTGTAATGGCATTAGGATTTTTTGATGGCATTCATTTAGGGCATCAACGTGTGATTCGAACAGCAAAAAAAGTAGCAGATGAAAGAGGATATAAAAGTGCTGTCATAACGTTTCATCCACACCCATCTGTTGTGTTAGGGAAAAAAGAAGCGCATGTGGAGTATATTACACCGTTATCTATTAAAGAAAAAGTAATTGCAGATTTAGGAATTGATATGTTATATGTGGTGAAATTCGATGAATCATTTGCTGGATTACTGCCACAACAGTTTGTAGATGAATATATTATTGGGCTAAATGTAAAGCATGTAGTAGCAGGTTTTGACTATTCATATGGACGTTTAGGAAAAGGGACGATGGAGACTTTACCATTTCATGCAAGAGGAGAGTTTACCCAGACCGTGATCGAAAAAGTTGAATTTCAAGAAGAAAAAGTAAGTTCCACGGCATTACGAAAACTGATTCGAAATGGGGAAATGGAACAAATTCCATCTATTTTAGGTAGAGCTTATACAGTAGAAGGAACGGTTGTGCACGGAGATAAACGTGGACGCCAAATTGGTTTTCCAACAGCTAATGTAGCTTTGAGCGATGAATACCTTCTACCACCTGTTGGTGTATATGCGGCAAGATTAAAAGTTCATGATGAGTGGCATGATGGCGTATGTAACATTGGCTATAAACCAACATTTAAAGAAGATGAACGTAAATTGTCTATTGAAGTGCATCTATTCCATTTCAATGAGGATATATATAATCAGGTTGTTACTATTGAATGGCATATGCGTATTCGAGAAGAGAAAAAATTTAATGGTATTGATGAGTTAGTTACCCAAATTGCAAAAGATAAAAGAACAGCACAAGAATATTTTAGTACGGGAAAGAATATACTTGCTTTTTCTAATGAAAAGTAGTATTCTATCTTATGTACTTTACAATAACCATTGCTTGGCATTACGACTCACCGACGTTTGCTAGGTAATTGGGGATTTATTACTTAGGAGGTGAAATAGGATGGCTTTAACACAAGAGCGTAAAAATGAAATCATTGCACAATTTAGAACTCATGAGACTGATACTGGTTCTCCAGAAGTTCAAGTTGCTGTCCTAACGGAGCAAATTAACACTCTAAATGAGCACTTACGTACTCACAAGAAAGATCATCATTCACGTCGCGGTCTTTTAAAGATGGTTGGTAAACGTCGTAACTTACTTACTTACCTTCGTAACACAGACATCACTCGCTACCGTGAACTAATCACAAAGCTTGGATTACGTCGATAGTCAAAAAAGCGGGAATATTCCCGCTTTTTTGTTAGGTAAAAATATATCTTCTACTCTTGATAGCTTACTGTATTTTCGGTAATACTAGAGGAAGAATATTGTGATATATTATCCATTTACATAGAAGAATTGAATATTTTAAATTGAGAGGGGTACTTAAATGAGTCAGGAAAAGCAAGTCTTCTCGATAGATTTGGCTGGTCGTCAGCTAACGATTGAAACAGGTCAGCTTGCAAAACAAGCAAACGGAGCAGTATTAGTAAGGTATGGCGACACAGCAGTTCTATCTACAGCAACTGCATCAAAAGAGGCAAAAAATGTAGATTTCTTCCCACTAACAGTAAACTATGAAGAACGTTTATATGCAGTAGGGAAAATTCCAGGCGGCTTTATTAAACGTGAAGGTCGTCCAAGTGAGAAAGCGATTTTAGCGAGCCGTTTAATCGATCGTCCAATTCGTCCTCTTTTTGCTGATGGTTTCCGTAATGAAGTACAAGTTGTCAGCATTGTAATGAGTGTAGATCAAGATTGTTCTTCAGAAATGGCAGCTATGCTTGGTTCTTCATTAGCATTATCGATTTCAGATATTCCATTTGAAGGCCCGATTGCTGGTGCGACAGTTGGTCGTATTGACGGTGAATTTATTATGAATCCAACAGTTGAACAACAAGAGAAGAGTGATATTCACCTTGTTGTTGCTGGAACAAAAGATGCGATTAACATGGTAGAAGCTGGTGCAGATCAAGTGCCTGAAGAAACGATGTTAGAAGCAATTATGTTTGGTCATGAAGAAATTAAACGTTTGATTGCATTCCAAGAAGAAATTGTACAAGCAGTTGGAAAAGAAAAAACGGAAGTTCAGTTATATGAAGTGAACGCTGAGCTTGATCAAGCTGTACGTGAAATGGCAGAGCAAGATATGCATTCAGCAATTCAAGTGCACGAAAAACATGCGCGTGAAGATGCAATTAATGCAGTGAAAAAGCGTGTTATCCAGCATTATGAGGCGCAAGAAGCTGATGCTGAAACATTAGGACAAGTAAATGAGATTTTATATAAAATTGTAAAAGAAGAAGTACGTCGTCTTATTACAGTTGAAAAAATCCGCCCAGATGGTCGTAAAGGTGATGAAATTCGTCCTCTAGCATCAGAAGTAGGGATTTTATCTCGTACGCATGGTTCTGGTTTGTTTACACGTGGACAAACACAGGCATTAAGTATTTGTACATTAGGAGCATTAGGCGATGTGCAAATTTTAGATGGTCTTGGTGTAGAAGAGTCTAAACGCTTCATGCATCATTATAATTTCCCATCCTTTAGTGTTGGTGAAACAAGACCAATGCGTGGACCAGGTCGTCGTGAAATTGGGCACGGTGCGTTAGGTGAACGTGCTCTTGAACCTGTTATTCCATCTGAAAAAGATTTCCCATATACAGTTCGTCTTGTATCAGAAGTATTAGAATCAAATGGTTCTACTTCTCAAGCAAGTATTTGCGGTAGCACTTTAGCGATGATGGATGCAGGTGTTCCGCTTAAAGCTCCAGTTGCTGGTATTGCAATGGGACTTGTGAAGTCTGGTGAGCACTACACAATTTTAACGGATATCCAAGGTATGGAAGATCACTTAGGTGATATGGACTTTAAAGTAGCTGGTACAGCTCAAGGTGTAACGGCACTTCAAATGGATATTAAAATTGAAGGGTTATCACGTGAAATTTTAGAAGAAGCATTGCAACAAGCAAAAGTTGGACGTATGCACATTTTAGATCATATGTTATCTGTTATTGCTGAGCCACGTACGGAGTTATCTCAATATGCTCCTAAGATTGTGACAATGACAATTAATCCGGACAAAATCCGTGATGTTATTGGGCCAAGTGGAAAGCAAATTAACAAGATTATTGAAGAAACAGGCGTGAAAATTGATATTGAACAAGATGGTACAGTCTTTATTTCATCTATTGATCAAGAGATGAACGAAAAAGCGAAGAAAATTATCGAAGATATCGTTCGTGAAGTGCAAGTAGGTGAAATTTATTTAGGGAAAGTAAAACGAATTGAAAAATTTGGTGCTTTCGTTGAATTATTCAGTGGTAAAGACGGTCTTGTTCATATTTCTGAATTAGCACTTGAACGTGTAGGGAAAGTAGAAGATGTTGTGAAAATCGGTGATGAGATTTCAGTAAAAGTTATCGAAATCGATAAACAAGGTCGTGTAAACTTATCTCGAAAAGTATTGCTTAAAGAAGAGCAGGAAAAAGAAGCTGCAAAGCAAGAGCAAGAAAAAGAAGCTGCAAAGCAAGAACAAGAATAAGCAAAAGAAAAGCTAAGGGATTCCCTTAGCTTTTTTATTATGTAAAAAACCTTGGGATATATCTCAAGGTTTTTTGTATATAACAGAGTATAGTTTTAATGAGAACGTTTAAATTAACAATGATAAGAAAAGAAACTTTTGATTACTTTGTTTTAACGAAGAGTACATCAAAAGAATAGAAGGGAAATCGGACTAACTATTAGTCGGTGGATGGAAGACCCCTGACTGATGGAAGTTTCACTTTACTGGAGGGTGCTTTATGAAAATTCGCATCATTTTATTTATAGTTATATTATGGTTCGCCCCTATGCATATTTCGTATATATCATATGCAAAAGACCGTTTGTATGAAGAGATTGAAGAAAGAGCAAAAGTGTATGCGATTCCGCCGCAAAATGCATGTATTGATAGAGTGTGGAAAGCGACGCCAGGATACAATGGGAAGGAAGTAGATGTAAGGGCTTCCTATGGTAACATGAAGAGGTATGGCAGTTTTGATGAGAAGCAATTGGTATACCGAGAAGTATCGCCAAAAGTACATTTAACAGACTTACCACCTACACCGATTTATAGAGGGAATCCAAGTAAAAAAATGGTTGCTCTTACCATTAATGTTGCTTGGGGGAATGAATATCTTTCGCGGATGTTAGAAATACTGCAAAAGCATAATGTTAAAGCAACTTTTTTTCTAGAGGGAAGATGGGTAAAAGAGAATTTACGTTTTGCAAAAATGATTGCAGATGCTGACCAGGAAGTGGGAAATCATTCATATACGCATCCTGACATGAGAACCTTGTCAGTTCATGCAATTCATGAACAATTACAAAAAACGAATCAAGTCATTGAAGCGGCTACAAATCAAAAAGTGCGTTGGTTTGCACCTCCAAGTGGTAGTTTTCGTGACGATGTTGTTCATACTGCTGCAAAAATGCACATGGGGACAATTATGTGGACAGTGGATACAATTGATTGGAAGCATCCAGAACCGCACGTATTGCTACAGAGAGTGTTAAGTAAAGTACATCCCGGTGCCATTATTTTAATGCATCCAACTTCTTCTTCAGCGGAATCGCTTGATACATTGATTTCAAAGTTAAAAGAGAAAGGGTATACCGTAGGAAACGTATCTGCTTTAGTAGACGAAAAGCGTATTGATTAAACACATTTGCATGACATTCGCCCTTAAACTTGTTATGATTATATAATAGAATCTTTTTACAGAGAATTTGTCAATAGGAGGAAGGCTTTTGATCAAAAAATATACATGTAAAAATGGAGTAAGAATCGTAATGGAGCATATTCCAACAGTACGTTCTGTTGCAATTGGAGTATGGATTCATGCGGGATCACGAAATGAAAATGAAACGAATAATGGGGTTTCTCATTTTTTAGAACACATGTTTTTTAAGGGGACGAAAACACGTAGTGCTAGAGAAATTGCAGAGTCCTTCGATAGCATTGGCGGGCAAGTTAATGCGTTTACATCAAAGGAATATACATGTTATTATGCAAAAGTGTTAGATGAACATGCAAAATACGCACTTGATATTTTGACGGACATGTTCTTTAATTCAACGTTTGTTGAAGAAGAATTGAAAAAAGAAAAAAATGTTGTGTTTGAAGAAATTAAAATGTATGAAGATACGCCAGATGATATTGTCCATGATATGTTAACGAAAGCGACGTATGAGACGCACCCGCTGGCATATCCTATTTTAGGAACAGAGCAAACGCTTGAAACGTTTACAGGCGATATGCTTCGTGAGTATATGAAAGATCATTATACACCAGAAAATGTTGTTGTTTCTATTGCTGGTAACATTGATGAATCCTTTGTTCAAATCGTCGAACAATATTTTGGAAATTATGAAGGAACGACAAATCGCGAACAAGTACATAACCCTAGTTTTCATCCAAATAAAGTAGCACGTAAAAAAGAAACAGAGCAAGCCCATTTATGTTTAGGATTTAAAGGATTACAGATGGGCGATGAAAGTATCTATAATCTAATTGTATTGAATAATATTCTAGGCGGTAGTATGAGTAGTCGTTTGTTCCAAGAAGTGCGTGAGCAGCGCGGGTTAGCGTATTCTGTATTTTCTTATCATTCTTCTTATGAAGATACAGGTATGTTAACAATTTACGGGGGAACGGGCAGTCAGCAACTCGATATGTTGTACGAAACAATTCAACAAACACTTGATACATTAAAAGATACAGGTATCACAGAAAAAGAATTACTTAACAGTAAAGAGCAACTAAAAGGCAATCTGATGTTAAGTTTAGAAAGTACAAATAGTCGGATGAGCCGTAATGGTAAAAATGAATTACTTCTAAAAAAACACCGTTCTTTAGATGAAATTATTGAAAGTGTAAACAGTGTTACAAAAACAGATGTAGATACATTAATTCGTGACATGTTCACAGATGAGTTTTCTGCAGCACTGATTAGTCCAAATGGAGAACTTCCAAAAGGGATAAGTCAAAAATAAACAAGTAAAAAACACCGTTTCTTATTAAGGAGAAACGGTGTTTTAATTTGTCCCGCTACTTTAGGGTAGTAAGACTCCCACCTCAAGATTCTGAGCAAGCCGCCTCCGCTTTTCTAAAGAAGATAGGTGGGAGATAACTGCTGGTATGCGCCCGATTGGGCAGGATTTCCATCAGTGGGGGATGAAGAAAAACCCCCACTGATGGAAGTTTCACTTTATATTTGTATATCTATTCATTTAATTGTTTCAGCATAAAAGTTGCTGCTATGCAGAATACAATATGATCTGCGCTCGCTTTCTCTTTTTGTTGTAAACCTTGCATGTGGTAGGATGACCGTTTCTATGCACGGCCAGATGCTCTCTTAAAAAGAAAAGAGGTTCTTATATCATTTTTTTACTTATATATGGGTATTTTTTTTGAAGTTTAGAATAGGTACTTAATATAAAGAAATCTTTTAATTAGAGTGTTATGTAAGGAGAGGATGGAATGCGATTAAGTGAGCTAAGTGGGAAAGAAATTGTTGATTTACAGCGTGCGGAAAGAATGGGAGTACTAGGGCATGCTGACCTAGAGATTGATGAAAAAGATGGGAAGATTCAAGCACTCATTATTCCAGTTGGAAAATGGGGAGGGTTTAAACGAGGACAACAAGAAGTGCGTGTGGAGTGGAGTAGAATTAAAAAAGTGGGGCAAGATATGATTATTTTTGACCTTGCTAATTATTCAGATTCTAATTAAAAGATGACCCTTACGGTCATCTTTTTTATTGTGGGAATCCATAGATGTAAATCACCCTTACTTTGTTGTTTTCAATCACCTTATACTCGTACATTACATATGATGTGGAGGAAAACGAAAAAGTAGGCACTTTTCTTATAATGAGAGAAAAAGAAGGTGAAGAAAAGAATGTTGACTGATATTCATATTGCTGTCATAGGAGGAGATGCAAGACAGCTTGAAGTCATTCGTAAGCTAGTTGAGCTTGATGCAAGACTCTCATTAGTAGGCTTTGACCAACTTGATCATGGATTTACAGGATCAGCAAAAGAGAGTATGCAAAATCTCGATTTTACTTCTTTAGACGCCATCATTTTGCCGGTAGCTGGAGCAGATGCAAACGGACAGATTGATACAATTTTTTCTAATGCAAAAATTAGGATTACAAAAGAACAAATCGAAAACACGCCAGCACATTTTACGATATATTCAGGTATTAGTAACACTTACTTAGATACAATTGCTTCTTCAACGAATCGAAAACTTGTCAAATTGTTTGATCGTGATGATGTAGCGATTTATAATTCAATTCCAACTGTTGAAGGGACCATTATGATGGTTATTCAACATACCGATTATACAATTCATGGATCTACAGTAATGGTATTAGGTTTTGGGCGAACTGGAATGAGTGTAGCAAGAGCGTTTCAGTCACTAGGAGCGAAAGTGAAAGTAGGTGCTCGTCGTTCTGAGCATATCGCTCGTATTACAGAGATGACATTTACACCATTTCAAATGCGAGATATAGAGCAAGAAGTACAAGATGTTGACATTGTCATTAATACAATTCCGCACCTTATTGTAACGGCAAGTGCAATTTCAAAAATGCCTGCCCATACATTAATTATTGATTTAGCCTCTAAACCGGGAGGGACAGACTTCCGTTATGCAGAAAAGCGAGGGATTAAAGCTTTGTTAGCTCCTGGACTTCCAGGAATTGTTGCACCAAAAACAGCCGGACAGATTCTCGCAAATGTCCTTTCTAATTTATTAATGGCAGATGTAGATGCAAGAAAGGAGAATAAAAAATGAGTGTAAAAGGTAAACGAATTGGCTTTGGACTAACAGGCTCACATTGTACGTATGCAGAAGTCATGCCTCACTTAGAAAAACTTGTTGCAGATGGAGCGGAAGTACTACCTGTCGTATCGTATACATTACAAACGACAAACACAAGATTTGGTGAAGGTGCAGAGTGGGTTGAGAAAATAGAAGCCATTACAGGTCATAAAGTAATTGATTCTATTGTAAAGGCAGAACCGCTTGGTCCGAAAATTCCATTAGATTGCATGGTTATAGCGCCATTAACAGGAAATACGATGAGTAAATTCGCGAATGCAATGACAGATTCACCTGTATTAATGGCTGCCAAAGCTACACTAAGAAATGGTAAACCTGTTGTATTAGCAGTTTCAACGAATGACGCTCTTGGGTTAAATGGTGTGAACTTGATGCGCCTTATGGCAACAAAGAATATTTATTTTGTGCCGTTTGGGCAAGATTCACCGTATAATAAACCGAACTCTATGGTGGCGCGTATGGAATTACTGCAAGATACAATTGTAGAATCGATGGAAGGAAAACAACTGCAACCTGTAGTTGTAGAAAAATTCAAGTATATGAATTAATAAGCGAAAAACAGACAATTTTTTTCATGAAACCATCATTCTTATCGCAGAATATGATAAAATTAATTCTATTAAGAATGAGAAGGAGTATTTGTTACTCCTTTTTATTCTAAGTATAGAAGGATTGGTACCTAGAAAGGGGCATAGTGATGGAAAAGAAAAAATCTTTTCATGTCGCTGTAGTTGGAGCAACCGGCGCAGTTGGTGAACAAATGTTAAATACTTTAGAGAAACGTAATTTTCCAATTGGGAAGCTAACGTTACTTTCATCTAAACGTTCTGCAGGTAAAACGCTTTTATTTAAAGGAGAAGAAGTAACAGTACAAGAGGCTACTCCTGAAAGTTTTGAAGGAGTGGATATTGCACTCTTCAGTGCAGGTGGGTCTGTATCAAAACAATTAGCACCAGAAGCTGCAAAGCGCGGTGCAATCGTTGTCGATAATACTAGTGCGTTCCGCATGACAGAAAATGTCCCGCTTGTTGTACCAGAAGTAAACGAAAAAGATTTATTAGAACATAATGGAATTATTGCAAATCCAAACTGTTCTACAATTCAAATGGTAGTTGCTCTTGAACCAGTTCGTCAACACTTTGGTTTAAAACGAGTAATCGTTTCCACATATCAAGCTGTATCAGGAGCAGGAGCCGCTGCAATTGAAGAGCTTCACGAACAATCACAAGCCATTTTAAACGGTGAAGAAGTAAAAGCGAATGTTTTACCAGTAAAAGGTGATGAAAAACATTATCAAATTGCCTTCAATGCGATTCCGCAAATTGATAAGTTTGAAGATAATGGCTTTACATTTGAAGAAATGAAAATGATTAATGAAACAAAGAAAATTATGCATATGCCAGATCTTGAAGTAGCTGCTACATGCGTACGTTTGCCAGTTGTATCTGGTCACTCTGAATCTGTTTACATTGAAGTGGAAAAAGAAGGTGTAACAGTAGAAGATGTGCGTAATCTGTTAGCGAATGCAGAAGGAATTGTACTGCAAGACAACCCAGCAGAACAAGTATACCCAATGCCAGCAACTGCAGTTGGTAAAAACGAAGTATTTGTTGGTCGTATTCGTAAAGATTTAAACAATGATAAAGGATTCCATCTTTGGGTCGTATCGGATAACTTATTAAAAGGTGCTGCATGGAACTCTGTTCAAATTGCAGAACGATTAGTGAAATTACAATTAGTGTAAACGGCTAAAAGAAGGTGCGAAAATGAAAATTATTGTCCAAAAATTTGGTGGTACATCTGTACGTGATGAAAATGGTCGAGAACATGCTCTTCATCACATCAAAAAATCATTAAAAGAAGGCTATAAAATTGTAGTTGTTGTATCTGCAATGGGACGCAAAGGTGAGCCTTATGCGACGGATACATTATTAAGCCTTGTAAATGAAAAACAGTCGTTCATTTCAAAACGTGAACAAGATTTATTGTTGTCTTGTGGTGAGTTAATTTCAGCAATTGTGTTTTCAAATATGTTAAATGAAAATGAAATTAAAGCAGCAGCATTCAATGGTGCACAAGCTGGTTTTATCACAAATGATGATTTTACAAACGCTAAGATTATTGAAATGAATTGTGAACGTATATTAAAAGAGTTAGAAGAAGTAGATGTAATCGTTGTAACAGGTTTCCAAGGCCAAACGACAGAAGGCGATACGACAACACTGGGACGCGGGGGTAGTGATACATCAGCGTCAGCGTTAGGTGTTGCACTTCATGCTGAATATATTGATATTTTTACAGATGTAGAAGGTGTGATGACCGCTGACCCACGTATTGTAAAAGATGCGCGTCATCTTGAAAATGTAACATATAATGAAATCTGTAATATGGCATATCAAGGTGCGAAAGTTGTTCATCCGCGTGCAATTGAAATTGCGATGCATGCAAAAGTTCCATTACGTGTGCGTTCGACATACTCTGATAGCGAAGGAACTTTAATTGCAGCGTATGATGGCGCACGCGACGTACAAGAACGTCCGGTAACTGGTATTGCTCATTCTTCAAGTGTCACGCAAATTAAAGTGTTGTCTAAGGACGGAGCATACGACCTACAAACAGAAGTGTTCAAAGAAATGGCAAATGAAAAGATTAGCGTAGATTTGATCAATATTTCTCCTACAGGTGTAGCATACACAGTTAGTGATGATGTTGCAGATCGAGCTGTTGAAGTACTTCATAAGCTTGGATATGATCCAATTGTAACCGAGCACTGTGCAAAAGTATCTATTGTTGGAGCTGGTATCGCAGGTGTTCCAGGTGTGACTGCGAAGATTGTGACAGCATTAGCTGAAAAGGGTGTTCAAATATTACAGTCTGCAGATAGCCATACGACAATATGGGTACTTGTGAAAGAAGAAGAA
This sequence comes from Bacillus bruguierae, assembly GCF_037104725.1. NCBI lineage: Bacteria > Bacillati > Bacillota > Bacilli > Caryophanales > Bacillaceae > Bacillus > Bacillus bruguierae. The sequence continues at coordinate 88,573 of NZ_JBAWSX010000009.1, forward strand.
CTGATAGATGCCGTAAATGCGCTTCATTGTGCATTTGAACTTTCAAAAGAAAAGTAACTGGAATGATAAGGAGTGAGACCATGAGAGATTTTGGGACAATTGCAACTGCGATGGTCACACCGTTTGATAAAAATGGAAACATCGATTTTGCAAAGACAACAAAATTGGTAAACTATTTGATTGATAATGGTACAACATCAATCGTTGTAGGAGGAACAACAGGTGAATCTCCTACGTTAACATCTGAAGAAAAGGTAGCGCTATATCGTCATGTTGTATCTGTTGTCGATAAAAGGGTGCCCGTAATCGCTGGAACTGGTAGCAATAATACACATGCTTCTGTCGAGCTTACGAAAAAAGCGGAAGAAGTAGGCGTAGATGCTATTATGTTAGTTGCACCGTATTATAATAAACCAAGCCAGGAAGGTATGTATCAGCACTTTAAAACAATTGCTGAAAGTACAAAACTGCCGATTATGTTATATAACGTTCCGGGGCGATCTATCGTACAAATTTCTGTTGATACAGTTGTTCGTTTATCGCAAATTCCAAACATTGTTGCAATCAAGGATGCAGGCGGCGATGTATTAACAATGACAGAAATCATAGAAAAAACAGATGATGATTTTGCCGTATACAGTGGTGATGATGGATTAACATTGCCAGCGATGGCAATTGGAGCAAAAGGTATTGTATCTGTTGCTTCTCATATTATTGGTAACGAAATGCAAGACATGATTGCGGCATTTCAAACTGGTGATATGAAAACAGCGCAAACACTTCATCAATTGTTAGTAAGAGTGACGAATGCATTATTTATGGCGCCGAGTCCAACTCCTGTTAAAACTGCACTGCAAATCGTAGGATTAGATGTTGGATCTGTTCGTCTCCCTCTTCTGCCATTAACTGAAGTAGAAAGAACGAGATTACTTGAAGTTATACAATCTATTCCTCGCTAATACGAAAGTGGCTTAGTGATATGTGCTAAGCCACTTTTTTGTGTTTAGTAATACTCCCACCTCAAAATTCGATAAAGCATTGTCCAGATTCTCCTCCTAGCCCCTTATGTCTAAACAGTCGTCTTCGCTTTTCTTTATGATCCAGCTCCAGCGGCTAGAACAGTCGGTGGCTTCGCGTCTTCCGCCGAGGCAAAAAGCGCCTCTATGTCAGAAGCTCCATCCCCCTCTTGTTCTGAGCGAGCCGCTTCCGCTTTTCTTTATAAGTTGCTGCTATGCAGAATACAACATGACCTGTACTCCTTGCTCCTTTTGTTTTAAACCTCGCATGTGGCAGGAAATGGACCTGACCGCTTCTATGCACGGCCAGATGCTCTCGTCCCCCTAAAAGGAAAGGGGGGGGGGTATATCGTTTTTTTACTTGTATATATAGGTGATGAATAAAGAAAATTCATACTGCTAGATGTCTCACTTTGCTTCTTGCAAGTAGTAGTGAAATAAATCCAGTTTATCATCTTATACATATTCTTCTCTTTTCTTTCTTATAATTTAACTTGTGTTCTATTTCTTATATCAGTTATAATATGGCTAAGTAGCTTAGTACGGGTATGCTTAGCAAAAATGGAAAAACTTTACGGATTATCGGATTTTGTATGAAATTACATAAAACATATGATTTATATAATGAAAGAGAGGTGGAACCTGGTTTAAAAACAAAAAACGTGATAAGACCTTCGTTTTAGATGTTGAAAAATGATGGTGGAGTTTCCCCTGGTTTCTCTACAATGTTAGTGGGATCAGTTTTTACAATAGTTTTAAACCAGGAAACAACATGAAGAAGAAAGAGATAGATACTGTAAAAGTATTCGCTCTCGGTGGAGTGGGCGAAATTGGAAAGAATATGTACTGCGTAGAAATTGATTCTGAAATTTTTATTGTGGATGCAGGACTTATGTTTCCGGAAGAAGAGATGTTTGGAATAGATATTGTTATTCCTGATATCACATATTTAGTGGAAAATAAAGAGCGCGTAAAAGGGTTATTTTTAACACATGGTCATGAAGATCATATTGGTGGTATCGTTTATGTGTTAAGAAAATTAGATATTCCAGTTTATGGAACAAAACTAACAAATGGTCTTGTGAAAGAAAAATTAGGAGAAGCAGGTATGTTAGGTCGCGTTGATTTAAGAACGATTGATTCTAATGCTACTGTAGAATTCGATACAACAACTGTTTCTTTCTTTAAAACAACACACAGTATTCCTGATGCCGTGGGTGTTTGCTTCCATACTTCACAAGGTGCAATTGTATATACTGGTGATTTTAAATTTGATCAAACTCCTATTGGGAATAATGGTTCGGATATTGGAAAAATGGCGCAAATTGGGAATGAAGGTGTACTTTGCTTACTATCTGATAGTACAAATGCAGAGCGCCCTGGCTATACAGGATCTGAGAGAGAAGTCGGTTTGGAAATATCTAAAGTATTTTATAATTCAGAAGGCCGTATTATTGTGGCCTCATTTGCTTCTAATGTACATCGTATTCAACAAGTTTTTGATGCAGCATATGAAACTGGGCGTAAGGTAGCGGTAGTTGGACGAAGTATGGTAAAGGTTGTTGATATCGCGTATAATCTAGGGTATTTAAATATTCCAGATGGTATGTTAATTTCATTGCAGGATGTTGATAATTATCCTGAGAAAAAGGTGACAATATTAACGACTGGTAGCCAAGGGGAGCCAATGGCTGCTCTTTCTAGAATGGCAAGACAAGCTCATAAACAAATTTCAATTCGTAAAGGTGATACAGTCATTATTGCTGCATCTCCAATTCCAGGGAATGAAACATCTGTTTCAAGAACAATTGATTTACTATTTAGAGCAGGTGCGGATGTAGTATATTATGGAGAAAAGAAAGTACACGTTTCCGGACATGGTAGTCAAGAAGAATTAAAGTTAATGTTGAATTTAATGAAACCAAAGTACTTCTTGCCTGTACATGGTGAATTTCGTATGCAAAAGGCGCATGCCCGTTTAGCTCAAGATGTTGGTATTCACTCGGATCGTATTTTTATCACGGAGAAAGGTGAGGTAATCTCCTTTACAGATGGTGAAGCGAAACCAGCAGGTAAAGTTCCTGCTGGAAATGTATTGATTGATGGGTTAGGCGTTGGTGATGTTGGGAATATCGTGTTACGTGATCGAAAGATGTTATCACAAGACGGTATTTTAGTCGTTGTTGTGACGCTTGGAAAAGAAGAGAAAAAAATTATTTCTGGACCAGAAATAATTTCACGAGGCTTTGTTTATGTTCGTGAATCTGAAGCGTTAATTGAAAAATCAACTGATATTGTGCGTACAATTGTAGAACAATCTATTAAAGAATATTCTATTGAATGGTCTACGTTAAAACAAAATATTCGTGAGTTACTTGGACAATTTTTATTTGAAAAAACGAAGCGAAAACCGATGATTTTACCAATTATTATGGAAGTATAAGAAGTGGCTACCTATTTATAGGTAGCTTTTTCTTTTATCTCGCTATTCGCAGGCAGTAAGACATCCATCTTAAGATTAAGATCCAGCTCCAGTGGCTAGAATGTTCGATGGCTTCGCTTCTTCCTGCGAGGTAAAAAACACTGATGGAAGTTTCACTTTATCCTCTTTCGAATGAAATTTATAACTTAACAAATAATAGTTGTATACGTGAGAAAGGGGTTACGATATGGTAGAGCGTGATGAAATGAAAAATGAAGAAAAAGAGGCCGAGACAAAAGAAGAAGTGAAAGAAGCTTCTGTACTAGAGAAAATTCAGCAACTTGGACAAACAAATGTCCCGCAATTAAATGAATCACGTATTCATTGTTTAACAATTGTAGGGCAAATTGAAGGGCATGTGCAATTGCCGCCGCAAAATAAAACAACCAAATATGAGCATGTTATTCCGCAAATTGTCGCAATTGAACAAAATCCTAAAATTGAAGGGTTGTTAATTTTGTTAAATACAGTTGGAGGGGATGTAGAAGCTGGGCTTGCGATTTCTGAAATGATTGCTTCGCTTTCGAAACCAACTGTATCGATTGTTCTTGGTGGAGGCCATTCCATAGGTGTGCCGATTGCGGTATCAACAGATTATTCATTCATTGCAGAAACAGCAACAATGACAATTCACCCTATTCGTCTTACAGGTCTTGTAATAGGTGTTCCACAAACATTTGAGTATTTAGATAAGATGCAAGAGCGTGTTATTCGTTTTGTAACAAAGCATTCAAAAGTAACAGAAGATCGTTTTAAGGAGTTAATGTTTGCAAAAGGGAATTTAACACGAGATATTGGTACAAATGTTGTAGGCATGGATGCGGTGAAATATGGTTTAATTGATGATGTTGGAGGGATTGGCCAAGCGATTAAAAAATTAAATGAATTAATTGATACAAAAACATCAACTGAACAAGGCGGGGCGTTGTTGCAATGATTTTGTATACGATTATGCCAGAACAACTCGTGTATCCGATAGATCATACAGAATTTGCGAAGCAGAAAATGATACATGTAGATGGTATTGATATGGTTGTAGAAATGGGAAATGAAAATAATTATTCTGTTGTACGTGTATTAAGTACAAACCCTCAGCATTTTTTACAGTATGAACCTGGGCAGAAAATATCCTTTTCGTAAAAGCAGGATTTTGTTTATGAGCTATGGTATAATATAAAAAACAAGAGGGTGAAGCAGCCGTGTGTAGGCTGCTTTCTTCAATTTATCCTGTAAAATCCTGTTTGAGTGGATGAAAAAGCATGCATGGAAGTTTCGCTTTCTTCGATTTAAAATAATCCGTGGGTAAAATAACGAGATGGAAACTGCACTTGTTCTAAGAAAAATATATTTTTGAATGAGAATTTGAGGTGAAGAAATGGCAAAACAAAAGCAAATAGGGACGAAAACAAAAGCAAGACGTACCATAAAGCCAACTTTGTACTACGAAATCGTTGGTTTGACTCTTTTTGCGCTCTCCATCATTACAATTATGCAACTAGGTGTTGTCGGAAAAGCATTCGTGCTATTTTTTCGCTTTTTCTTTGGAGAATGGTACATACTTGGAGTCCTTGGGGTTATTGTACTTTCTATAGCATTTGTTATAAAACGAGAGTGGCCGAATTTATTAAACAAACGATTGATTGGTCTATATTTAATTGTATTAGCTATATTGATGTTTAGTCACATTACATTAGTCAGCCTTTTAACAAAAGATGGGGCAGTGCAAAGTACATCTGTTATTGTAACGACAAAAGATTTGTTTTTTCATGAAATGAAAAAAGGAGTCGACTCGGTACACTTAGGTGGGGGAATGTTTGGGGCTATTATGTTTGCGACATGTTACTTTTTATTTGATGAGGTTGGCGCGTACATAATTGGAATGATTCTCATTTTACTTGGTGTACTATGCATTACAAATAAACATATAGGAGAAGTACTTGCGCCGATTGGACATATACTTAGACGGCAATTTGAAGTGATGCAAGGTGATTATAAAGACTGGCAAACGAAACGCGCTGCTGAAAAAACTGAAAAGAAAAAGACTGCTCGTACCCGGAGTGAGCGTCATGTACCAAAAGCCCCGCAGTTAGTTGACAGTATAGAAGAGGTTGATATAGCGCCGCCAATTATATCAAACTTTACTGAAAACTATGCAACGCCAGATCCAATAAGTGAAGAATCCTTTATTCCTGAAGCAATTCAAGAAGAAGCTTTGCCTATACAAGAAGAAAAGACAAAGCGGAAAAAAGGTGAAAAAATTGTTGAATCGATTGCCGGAGAGACGACAGCGCCGCCAATGCATTTTTCCGATGTTGAAAATAAAGATTATAAGTTGCCGTCTTTAGAGCTATTAAAGTTTCCGAACAATAAGCAAGTAACAAATGAAAATGAAACGATTTATGAAAATGCTCGAAAGTTAGAACGAACATTCCAAAGCTTTGGTGTGAAAGCGAAAGTAACGAAGGTTCATAGAGGGCCAGCTGTTACAAAATATGAAGTGTATCCTGATATGGGGGTTAAAGTTAGTAAAATTGTTAGTTTAAGTGATGATTTAGCACTAGCTTTAGCGGCGAAAGATATTCGAATTGAAGCACCAATTCCAGGGAAATCAGCTGTTGGAATTGAAGTGCCAAATTCAGAAGTTGCAGTGGTTACGTTAAGAGAAGTATTAGATTCGAAAGCGAATAATCATCCGGAAGAAAAGCTATTAATTGGACTTGGGCGTGATATTACAGGAGAAGCTGTATTGGCTCGCCTAAATAAAATGCCTCATTTACTCGTAGCGGGCGCAACCGGTAGCGGAAAGAGTGTATGTATTAACGGGATTATTACAAGTATTTTAATGCGTGCTAAACCGCATGAAGTGAAACTCATGATGATTGACCCAAAGATGGTAGAATTAAATGTATACAATGGTGTCCCGCATTTATTAACGCCTGTTGTGACAGACCCGAAGAAAGCGTCACAGGCACTAAAAAAGGTTGTCAATGAAATGGAACGGCGTTATGAATTGTTTGCCCATAGCGGAACACGTAATATTGAAGGGTATAACGAATACATTAAACAACATAATGAACAATCTGAAGCGAAGCAACCAGAACTTCCGTATATTGTTGTTATCGTGGACGAGCTGGCAGATTTAATGATGGTTGCTTCTTCTGATGTAGAGGATGCGATTATGCGTCTGGCACAAATGGCACGTGCAGCTGGTATTCATTTAATTATTGCGACGCAGCGCCCATCTGTAGATGTTATTACCGGTGTTATTAAAGCGAATATTCCATCGCGAATCGCTTTTGCGGTTTCTTCTCAAACTGATTCAAGAACAATTCTTGATACAGGGGGAGCGGAGAAATTATTAGGACGCGGTGATATGTTGTTCGTACCGATTGGTGCTTCTAAGCCAGTTCGTGTACAAGGTGCATTTTTATCAGATGATGAAGTAGAGAAAGTAGTAGAATATGTTGTTGCGCAGCAAAAAGCACAATATCAAGAAGATATGATTCCACAAGATGTACAAGAAACGATGCAAGAGGTAGAGGATAATTTATATGATGAAGCAGTGCAGCTCGTTGTAGATATGCAAACCGCATCAGTCTCTATGTTGCAGCGTAGGTTTCGTATTGGATATACGCGTGCAGCCAGGTTAATTGATGCAATGGAAATGAACGGCGTTGTTGGTCCGTATGAAGGAAGCAAGCCTCGTGAAGTGTTGATAAAAGATATTCAAGAGAAAAGTTCATGATAAAGAAGCCGATTGGAAGTGATTCTAGTCGGTTTCTTTATTGAATAGAAATGATAGCGCTTACTATCAGTATGTTTTGTTGGGAATACGAATGGTTGTGTTTTTTTAAATTTCAACGTTCGATTTTTTTCTTGGATTGTATTGACAGTAATCATATCAAGTGGTACGATTACTTCGAAATCAAAATATCCCTCATATAATCTTGGTAATAAGGTCCATAAGTTTCTACCTAGCAACCATAAATTTGCTAGACTATGAGGAAAAAGTGTCAATACAAGGTGTATAGCAACTTTGTTCCTAACTTTTTCAACATATGAGAAATGTAAGGTGCAAAGTTTTTTTTATGGGTTAAAGAAAGAAAATTCCATTTAACGAAATTATTAGGACTTATTCGACAAGTTACAATTTTCTTATTTTTATTTAAGAGGATTCATGATATATTGAATGTGGAAGAAATAGGAAAGAGGTCTTACATCAGAGGTCGAATAAGTGGAGTGCGAGGGGAGTCTTATGTCAGTAAAATCAGATAGTCGACATTTGTATTTACGAGTGATTGACCATATTAAAGAAAAGATTAAAAGCGGTGTATATAAAGAGAAGCAAAAGCTACCGTCCGAATTTGATTTAGCGAAAGAATTAGGTGTGAGTAGAGCAACCTTGCGAGAAGCACTTCGAATTTTAGAGGAAGAAAGCGTTGTCATTAGGCGGCACGGTGTAGGGACATTTGTGAATGCAAAACCTTTGTTTTCTTCAGGAATTGAACAATTATCTAGTATTACAGATATGATCGCTAATGCAGGAAAAAAGCCAGGTACAGTATTTCTATCATCAGCAGTAGGGAATTTAACGGAAGAAGAAAAAGAAAAATTTAATAGTGAAGATGGTTTTGAAACACTTATGATTGAACGCGTTCGTACAGCAGATGGGGAACCTGTTGTTTATTGCGTTGATAAGTTACCGAAAGAAGTTCTTCCTGATTTGTCAGAATACAAAGAGGAATCACTGCTTACGGTCATTCATAGAAATACACATAAACGCATTACGTATGCTGTTGCTCATATTGAACCACTCGGTTATCACTCTAAAATATCACCAATTTTAGAATGTGAACCGGAAACAGCATTACTTGTATTAAAGCAAATGCATTATGATCAAAATGATGAACCGATTTTATATTCTATTAATTATTTTCGAGCAGACAAATTTAGCTTCCATGTGTTAAGAAAGCGTATGTAAATTGTACCCATTTTAGGGAGGTGACAGCAAGAAAATAGGGGCATGGCTGTATAAGTAACTAGATACATATTTTAGGAGGGGTTTTTAGTATGAAGAAAAAAGCGGGGATTTTATTATCATTAACGTTGGCAGCAAGCACAATTTTAGGAGCTTGTGGAAACACTGATAAGTCAAGTGAGAAAAAAGAGGGAAAAGAAAGTAAAAACTTTAAAGTTGGTATGGTTACAGATGTTGGTGGAGTAGATGATAAATCATTCAACCAATCTGCTTGGGAAGGTTTAAAAAAGTTTGGTAAAGATAACAAGTTAAAAGAAAATGAAGGATATCGCTACCTTGAATCTACTAAGGATGCAGATTATATTCCAAATTTAGCAAAATTTGTAGACACGAACTACAATTTAACATTTGGAATTGGTTATAAAATGCAAGAGTCTATAAAAGAAACGGCAGGAAAGAATCCGAAAAAACAATTTGCAATTGTTGACGCAGTAGTTGATAAGCCAAATGTAACAAGTATTACATTTAAAGACCACGAAGGTTCTTTCCTTGCAGGTGCGGTTGCAGCAATGACAACAAAATCAAATAAAGTAGGATTTATTGGAGGAATTAAAAGTCCTCTAATCCAAAAGTTTGAATCTGGTTTCATGGCTGGTGCGAAAACTGTAAATCCGAATATTGAAGTTATATCTCAATATGCAGAAGCATTTGATAAACCAGAAAAAGGTTCTGTATTAGCTTCGGCTATGTACGGTCAAGGTATTGACGTAATTTATCATGCATCTGGTGCAACTGGTAATGGTGTATTTACAGAAGCGAAAAACCGTAAGAAAAAAGGTGAAAATGTTTGGGTAATTGGGGTTGACCGTGATCAAAACCAAGAAGGTATGCCAGAAAATGTAACATTAACTTCAATGGTAAAACGCGTTGATGTTGCGGTAGAAAAGGTTTCACAAAAAGCAAAAGACGGTAAACTTGAAGGCGGTAAAAAAGAAGAGTTTGGTTTACAAGATGATGGTGTTGGAATTGCAAAAACAACTGACAACGTGAAAAAAGTAAATCCAGAAATTGTAACAAAAGTAGAAGAGTTTAAAAAGAAAATTGTAAGTGGTGAAATTAAAGTGCCATCTACTCCAGATGAGTACAAAACATATGAGGCTTCTCTTAAAAAATAATGGTAGATCGATAGCAAAGGTTAGTTCTAGGAACTAACCTTTGCATATATAAAGAACTTTGTCCTGTTAAGGAGGAATAATATGGAATACGTCATTGAGATGAATAATATTACAAAAGTATTCCCAGGGATTGTGGCGAATGATAATATTACGCTGCAAGTGAAACAGGGAGAAATTCATGCGTTACTTGGAGAGAATGGTGCTGGGAAATCCACACTTATGAATGTTTTGTTTGGATTGTATCAACCAGAACAAGGTGAAATTAAAATTAAAGGGAAACCTGTAAAAATTACAAATCCAAATGTAGCGAATAATCTTGGAATTGGCATGGTACATCAGCACTTTATGCTAGTTCATAATTTTACAGTTACAGAAAATATTATTCTCGGAAATGAACCGAAGAAAAGCGGGAAAATTGCTATTAACGAAGCTGCTAAAGAAATTAAAGCATTATCTGAGCAATACGGATTGTCGGTAGATCCATATGCGAAAATAGAGGATATTTCTGTTGGAATGCAGCAGCGTGTAGAAATTTTGAAAACGCTCTACCGTGGAGCAGAAATTTTAATTTTTGACGAACCGACAGCTGTATTAACGCCGCAGGAGATTCAAGAACTTATTCATATTATGAAGAAGCTTGTGCAAGAAGGGAAATCTATTATTCTTATCACACATAAGTTGAAAGAAATTATGGAAGTATGTGATCGTTGTACAATTATTCGTAAAGGAAAGGGAATTGGAACGGTAGACGTTGCAAATACAGATGAAAACAAGCTTGCAGAATTAATGGTTGGACGTCAAGTGAATTTTAAAACAGAAAAGTCAGACGCCAAACCACGTGAAAATGTACTTGAAATTTCCAATCTTGTTGTGCACGATGCACGTCATTTACCTACCGTAAAAGGACTTGACTTAACTGTTCGTGCAGGAGAAATTGTTGGTATTGCTGGAATCGATGGAAATGGACAAAGCGAATTAATAGAAGCGATTACTGGTTTACGAAAAGTTGAGTCAGGCTCTATTACGTTAAGAGAGAAAGACGTAACAAATTGGCCAGTTAGACGTATTACAGAGGAAGGTGTTGGGCACATTCCTGAAGATCGTCATAAGCATGGACTTGTTCTTGATTTTTCTATCGGAGATAACATGGTACTGCAAACGTACTATAAAAATCCGTATTCTAAAAAAGGTGTTTTAAATTTTACAAAGATTTACGAAAAAGCAAAATCATTAATTGAGCAGTTCGATGTTCGTACACCGAGTGAGCATACGCCAGCGCGAGCATTATCTGGAGGAAATCAGCAAAAGGCAATTATTGCTCGTGAAGTAGATCGTGATCCGGATTTATTAATTGCAGCACAGCCAACACGTGGTTTAGATGTTGGGGCAATTGAATTTATTCATAGAAAGTTAATTGAACAGCGTGATAAAGGAAAGGCAGTTCTGTTGCTTTCGTTAGAACTTGACGAAATTTTAAATGTAAGCGACCGCGTTGCTGTGATTTATGAAGGGAAAATTGTTGATATTGTAAATGCAAAAGAAACAAATGAGCAACAACTAGGTCTATTAATGGCTGGGGGAAAGAAGAAAGAGAAGGTGAACACAAATGGCTAAAAAATTTTTAACGGAGCGAACAATTAATATTTTAGTACCTGTATTATCCGTTATTTTTGGTTTACTTGTTGGAGCCATTGTCATGATTACGAGCGGATACGATCCAATCGTCGGCTATGCCGCATTATGGGATGGCATGGTCGGAAATCCACGTGCAATAGGTGAAACACTCCGTACGATGATTCCACTTGTTCTTGCTGGTTTATCAGTAGCGTTTGCCTTCCGTACAGGCTTGTTTAATATCGGGGTAGAAGGACAATTGTTAGTGGGATGGCTTGCTGCGGTTTGGTTCGGTTATGCTGTTTCGTTACCACCTTTCCTCCATGTTCCATTATCGATATTAGTTGCAGCACTTGTTGGAGGACTGTGGGGATTTATTCCTGGATATTTAAAAGGGAAGTTTAAGGTAAATGAAGTTATCGTCACAATTATGATGAATTATATCGCACTTTATGTAACTTATTACATTATAAGGAATTTTTTACATGAAGCAAATGAAAAATCGTATGATATAAAAGCGAGTGCGTCTTTAGCTTCTTCTTGGTTAGCGTCTTTAACAGATGGTTCTCGCCTGCACTGGGGAATCGTTGTAGCGATTGTTACAGCACTTATTATGTGGTTTTTGTTAGATCGTACAACATTAGGTTACGAGCTCAAATCAGTTGGATTCAATCAGCACGCTTCTAAATATGCGGGAATGAAAGTATCACGTAATGTTGTGTTATCAATGACGATTGCTGGTGCATTTGCTGGAATTGGCGGTGCAATGGAGGGGCTTGGAACATTCCAGAGCATGACAGCGATGTCTTCTTTTACAGGAATAGGATTTGATGGTATTGCCGTTGCTCTTCTTGGTGCAAATAATGCATTTGGTATTTTGTTATCAGCACTTTTATTTGGCGGATTGAAAAGTGCTGCACCGCAAATGAACTTTGAAGCGAACGTTCCATCTGAACTTATTAACGTTATTATTGCATGTATTATTTTCTTTGTAGCATGTAGCTATATTTTACGATGGGCACTTTCGCGTTTTAGCAAGGAGGGGAAATAAATGAGTTTCCTAGATATTGTAGCCGTTCTTGTCACAGGTACGTTATATACGGCAGCACCGCTTATTTTTACAGCACTTGGAGGCGTATTTAGTGAACGTTCTGGAGTTGTTAACATTGCATTAGAAGGTTTAATGCTGTTTGGTGCGTTTATTGGCGTTGTTACAACTTTATTAATGGGGGATACATGGGGAGCGATGACGCCGTGGATTGCACTTATTTTTGCAGCGATTGGCGGGGGATTATTTGCGCTTCTTCATGCGGTTGCTTCAATTACATTCCGTGCAGATCAAGTTGTTAGTGGAGTGGCGATTAACTTTTTAGCGTTAGGATTAACAGTGTTTGCGATTAAAAAGATTTTTGGAAAAGGTCAAACTGATTTTATCCAATATCGTATTGAAAAAATTGATATTCCTGGCCTTTCTGATATTCCTGTTATTGGAAAAGTATTTTTCTCTGATGTACCGTTAACTTCTTATATCGCAATTATTTTAGCATTTGTAGTTTGGTATGTAATTTATAAAACACCATTTGGCTTACGATTACGTGCTGTTGGAGAACATCCGATGGCAGCTGATACGATGGGTATTAATGTTTATAAAATGCGCTACATTGCAGTTTGTTTATCAGGTATGTTTGCAGGTGTCGGTGGTGCTGTGTTTTCAACATCTATTTCAAATAATTTTTCTGGCTCTACAATTACAGGGCAAGGATTTTTAGCGTTAGCAGCAATGATTTTTGGAAAATGGCATCCAATTGGAGCGCTAGGTGCAGCGTTATTTTTTGGATTTGCACAGTCACTTGGTGTTACAGGTGGTACAATTCCTGTTTTAAATCAAATTCCAAGTATCTTTTTAACGATATTACCATATGTATTAACAATTTTTGCACTTGTCGGTTTTGTTGGGCGTTCTGAAGCACCAAAAGCGCTTGGAACACCGTATGAAAAAGGAAAACGCTAAAAGCTAAAAAGCTCGCACATTAGTGCGAGTTTTTTTACATACAATAACGTTAATACATGAGAAAATTTGCATTTTCTTTTGTGAAAACTGTATATTGAAGAAGAAAATTCCTTTTTAGAGGAGGTTTACGAATGGATCTTATAAAACAAGAAACACATGAATTAGGTGGATTACGCGTACATATGATTCCAACAGAAAAATATAAAACGAATACATTTGTATTACGGTTAAAGTCACCGTTATGTGAAGAAACGGTAACAGAACGGGCCTTGCTTCCCTATGTATTACAAAGTGCTACAGAAACACACCCATCTGTTATTCGAATTCGTCAATATTTAGAGGAGTTATATGGTTCGTCATTAGCTGTTGATGTAAGTAAAAAGGGTGAGGATCATATTATTTCTATTTATATAGACATTGCCAATGAAACTTATTTACAAGAAGCGCCGCCGCTCTTTGAAAAAGCGCTTGCTATGCTTGCTGATATTTTACTAAGACCAGCAACAGAAGGAAGTGGTTTCTTACAAACGGTAGTAGAAAGTGAAAAACGTGCACTCGTGCAGCGTATTGAATCTACGTTTGATGATAAAATGCGCTATGCCAATGAACGCCTTATCGAAGAAATGTGTAAAGTAGAACCGTATCGCTTAAGTGCAAATGGTCAAAAAGAGCACGTTTCTAAGATTACAAACGAAACGTTGTATCAATATTATAAAAAAGTAATAGCTGAAGATGAAATGGATTTATACATTATCGGTGATATTGAAGAAGGAGCTCTTGACCTTGTGAAACGGTATTTTTCTGTTTCTAAACGTGAACCGAAAGAAAGAAATGTATTGCTTCATAAGAAAAATGAGGAAGAGCAAGAGGTTGTAGAAAAACAAGAACTTAAACAAAGTAAATTAAATATTGGATACCGCACGTATATTACGTATCGTGACGAAGACTATTTTGCTTTGCAGTTATTTAATGGCTTGTTTGGTGGTTTCTCGCATTCGAAATTATTTGTTAATGTACGTGAGAAAAACAGCTTGGCATATTATGCTGCTTCTCGTTATGAAAGTCATAAAGGACTTCTGTTTGTAATGTCTGGAATTGAGGGAGAAAATTATGAAAAAGCTGTTACGATTATTAAAGAACAAATGATAGCGATGCAAAATGGCGATTTTACTGATGAGGAAATCGTACAAACAAAAAGTGTGATTAAAAATCAAATTTTAGAGACAATTGATACGCCGCGCGGTCTTGTAGAACTTCTGTATCATGGAGTAATTGCAAATTATGACCGCCCTGTAGAAGAATGGTTAACAGAGATTGAACGAGTAACGAAAGATGGAATCGTTAAAGTAGCAAATAATATTCAGCTAGATACAATTTACTTCTTACATGGGACGGAGGGTGTTTAAGATGGAAAAAATCGTGTATGAACAATTAAAAGAAACGCTGTATTACGAAAAACTGTCCAATGGCCTAGAAGTATATATTCTCCCAAAGCAAGGGTTTAATAAAACGTATGCAACATTTACGACAAAGTATGGTTCTATTGATAATACGTTTGTGCCGCTTGAGAAAGACGAGATGCTTCGTGTACCAGATGGAATTGCACATTTTTTAGAACATAAATTGTTTGAAAAAGAGGATCACGATGCGTTTCAATTATTTAGTAAGCAAGGAGCTTCTTCAAACGCATTTACATCGTTTACAAGAACTGCATATTTATTTTCTTGTACATCAAACGTTGAAACGAATCTAGAAACATTGTTAGATTTCGTGCAAGATCCATACTTTTCGGAACAAACTGTTGAGAAAGAGAAAGGAATTATTGGGCAAGAAATTCAAATGTATCAAGATAATGCAGATTGGCGCTTATACTTTGGGTTAATTGATAGTTTATATAGGAAACATCCTGTAAAGATTGATATCGCTGGAACAATTGATTCGATTAGCGAAATTACAAAAGATTTGCTGTATGAATGTTATCATACATTTTATCACCCAAGTAATATGTTATTATTTGTTGTTGGTTCTATTGATCCAGAAAAGACAATGAATTTAGTGCGTGAAAATCAAGCGAAGAAAAATTATACTGCTCCCTCAGAAATTGCGCGGTCTTTTGATGAAGAACCAGAACAAGTAAATGAGAAAAAAATGGTCATTACAATGCCAGTACAAACACCGAAATGTTTAGTTGGTGTGAAAACGAAAGACTTGAAACAAGAAGGAAAAGACTTGCTGAAACAAGAAATTGCTTTAACGCTTCTGTTAGATTATTTATTTGGAAAAGGTTCTACCCATTATGAAACATTGTATAATGAAGGGTTAATTGATGATACGTTTTCGTATGATTATACAGAAGAAAGCAGTTTCGGTTTTGCGATGATTGGCGGAGATACGAAGCAACCGGATGAACTAGCAAAGCGCGTAACTGATATTTTGTTGCAAACAGATTATGATGAGTTATGCGCAGAAACGTTAGAGCGTGTGAAAAAGAAGAAAATAGGTGGTTTTTTACGCTCGCTAAATTCACCAGAGTATATTGCAAATCAGTTCACACGATATGCATTTAATGGGTCTAGTTTGTTTGACGCATTATCTGTTTTGGAAAGTTTATCAATTGAAGATTTACAAACAGTTTCGAAAAGCTTTTTAAAAGAAGAACGAGTAAGTATTTGCCAGGTACTTCCGAAGAAATAATGTAGTAGAGAGAGGAAAAAGATGAAGAAGTTTGCATTAGTTACCGGGGGAAGTGGGGGAATCGGTTCTGCCATTGTAAGACAGTTAGTGAAAGATGGCTACACAGTGTATGTTCATTATAACCAAGGTGAAAAGAGAGTTCAGCAATTAGAACAAGAACTGAAAGATATTATTCCAGTTCAAGCTAATTTATCAGAAATAGATGGTGCTTGGCAACTATGGTCGCAAATCTATCATCCAATTGATACTGTTGTATATGCAGCTGGAAAAAGTATCTTTGGGTTAAAAACAGATATTACCGATGAACAATTAAATGAGATGGTGGAACTGCAAGTGAAAAATGTATATAAACTTGTTTCATTTGCACTTCCCTCAATGATTCGAAACCGAAGTGGGAATATTGTCGTTATTTCTTCCATTTGGGGACAAATAGGTGCTTCCTGTGAAGTGTTGTATTCTATGGTAAAAGGAGCACAAAATTCATATGTAAAAGCATTGGCAAAAGAAGTTGCATTAAGCGGTGTACGAGTAAATGCAATTGCTCCAGGTGCAATTGAAACAGAGATGCTGCATATATTTTCGAATGAAGAAAAGCAAGAGATTGCAGAAGAAATTCCGCTTGGTCGATTAGGGCTGCCAGAGGAAGTGGCAAATACAGTTGCATTTGTAGTTTCTTCACAAGCATCTTATATAACAGGTCAAATTATTGGGGTTAATGGGGGCTGGCATTGTTAATTGCTTAAAGTAAGGAGTATCATATTTTACTTTTTGCTCTCGTACATAAAAAAGGACATAATGGCAAATAGTAAACATGACTCCATTACTTTATAGCGAGGTGCTTAACAATGTCAGTATTAGATAACTTTGAACAATGGAAAGGCTTTTTAGGAGAGCGTTTAGATCAAGCACAAGGAAAAGGCTTAGACGGCGGTGCAATTTCTGATATGGCTTATCGCATTGGGGATTATTTAGCAAATGAAGTAGAAGCACGAAATGACCAAGAAAAATTATTGATGGAGCTTTGGAAGGTTGCAGATGAACAGGAGCAACATACAATTGCAAACTTAATGGTGAAAATGGTCAACCATAAGTAGCGAAAAGAGAGGAAGAATCCTCTCTTTTTTTGTCGATTTTGAGAATCTCTACATTAAATTGAGTTCTCGATTATACATTTCACTTTCCTATTAAGAGAAAATCATATAATATAGTACGTAGATGTAAAGTAAGCAAGGGGAGTGTCATCAAATGATTGAATGGTATTTTGAGTATGAAATACATAAAAACCGACCTGGCTTGCTTGGTGATGTTTCTTCGTTAATCGGTATGCTTGGTATTAATATTGTAACAATTAATGGGGTAGACAATGCTAGGCGCGGATTATTATTAATGTGCGATAATCAAGAACAAATTTCTAGACTTGAATCAATTCTAAATACGATGGATAATATAACTGTAACGAAATATCGTCCACCGAAGCTTCGTGATCGATTAGCAGTTCGGCATGGAAGATATATACAACGGGATGCGGATGATAAGAAAACATTTCGTTTCGTTCGTGATGAATTAGGTTTACTTGTTGATTTTATGGCAGAACTTATGAAAAAAGAAGGCCATAAATTAATTGGAATTCGTGGGATGCCGCGCGTTGGAAAAACCGAGTCCATCGTTGCTGCAAGTGTGTGTGCAAATAAACGTTGGCTTTTTGTGTCGTCTACTCTTATTAAACAGACGGTACGCAGTCAATTAATTGAAGATGAATATAATGATAATAATATCTTTATTTTAGATGGAATTGTTTCAACGAAGCGCGCAAATGAACGACACTGGCAGCTTGTTCGCGAAATTATGAGATTGCCAGCAACAAAGGTTGTAGAGCATCCAGATGTATTTGTGAGTCAGTCAGAATATACACTTGATGATTTTGATTACATTATTGAATTGCGAAATGATTACGATGAAGAAATTCAATACAGTCTAGTAGATGAAATTGAACAGGGAAATCAAAATAATTTTTCTATGTTCGACTTTTAAAGAAATATTGAGGTGTTAGCATTGACAGAATTAGGACAAAAGCTGAAAGAAGCACGAGAAATGAAAGGTTTTTCCATCGATCAGCTGCAGGAAATTACGAAAATTCAAAAACGCTATTTAATTGGTATTGAAGAAGGAAATTTTAGTATAATGCCCGGGGATTTTTACGCGCGTGCCTTTATAAAGCAATATGCGGAAGCAGTTGGGCTAAATGGAGAGGCGACACTAGAAGAATATAGACACGAAATACCACAGACGGCTTCTCAGAGTGTTCCGCAAGTTCCAACGGGACAAAAAGCGCAGGAAACTGTGCAAAGAGCAGCGTCATCGCCAATTGCAGACCATATGCCTAAAATTTTAATTACATTGCTTGTTATTGCTGTTGGTGTTGCAATTTGGTTTGTATTTCAGTTTGTTTTAGGTAAAAATGACGATAGTCAAGTAAAACAAACGAAAAATGCACAAACAGAAGTGGAAAAAGCGGAAAATTCTCCTCTTGATAAAAAGAAAGAAGAGAAAAAAGAAGAGAAAAAAGAAGCAGTACCTCAACAACCTCAGCAGCAACAAAATACAGCTCAACAAGAGATTAAAGTTGTTG
Organism: Bacillus bruguierae; assembly: GCF_037104725.1. NCBI lineage: Bacteria > Bacillati > Bacillota > Bacilli > Caryophanales > Bacillaceae > Bacillus > Bacillus bruguierae. The sequence goes on from NZ_JBAWSX010000009.1 coordinate 107,172, forward strand.
ACAAGGATGGGAAAGAATCTACATTAGAACTTCGCCATAATAAAGAGTTTAAACTAGAAATAACAGCAAAAGGTACAAGTTATGTAGATATTAAAAATGAAAGTGGTAAAGTATTCTATACAGGTACTTTAAATAAGGATGAAACACAACAACAGGATTTATCGTCAGAACAAGTTGCGCGTTTAAACATTGGTAGTGCGCCAAATGTTGAAATTAAAATTAACGGTCAAGTTATTGAATTCCCACAAAATACAGAAGAAATGCGTCATCAAATTTTGGTGATTAAAAACTTAGGGGAACAACCTGCACAATAATAGTCATCGTTCCGATGACTTTTTTCAATGCATAAACTGTTTTTGACATGATGGAGGAATAGCTGTGAATTTACCAAATAAAATTACTGTATCAAGAATATGCTTAATTCCTGTATTTTTAATTATTATGCTCGCTCCATTTGATTGGGGAGTGTATACAATTGGAGATGTAGAATTGCCAGTTCAGCACTTAGCTGGAGCTCTTGTTTTTATTATTGCTTCTGCGACAGATTGGATTGATGGCCATTATGCAAGAAAACATAATCTTGTAACGAATTTAGGGAAATTTTTAGATCCTTTGGCGGATAAATTATTGGTATCTGCGGCATTAATTACGCTTGTAGATTTACATTATGTAGCGGCTTGGATGGCGGTTGTTATTATTAGCCGAGAATTTGCTGTTACAGGCTTGCGTCTTGTATTAGCTGGTACAGGGGAAGTGGCTGCTGCGAAGATGCCTGGGAAAATTAAAATGTGGATGCAAGTTATTGCAATTTCTGCCTACTTACTTCACGATGTTCCATTTAATTTAATTCATATTCCAATTGCAGATATTTCAATATGGGTTGCACTTATTTTCACTATTATTTCAGGATGGGATTATTTCTGGAAAAATAGAGGAGTTTTTGTGGATTCGAAATAACGGCTTATGGGGGAATGGAAGATGAATGCAGAGATTATCGCGGTTGGTACAGAGCTATTGCTTGGGCAAATTGCGAATACGAATGCCAAATTTTTATCAGAAAAGCTGGCATCTATCGGAATCGATGTATATTATCACACTGTCGTTGGGGATAACAATAATCGATTACGCCGGGCAATTGAAATCGCTCAAAAACGTGCAGATATGTTGATTTTCACAGGTGGTTTAGGACCAACAAAAGACGATTTAACGAAAGAAACAATTGCTTCCTCCTTGCAGGAAGAGCTTGTATATGATGAAATAGCACTTGATTCCATTGCTGATTATTATAAAAGAACGGGAAGAGAGTTTACAGAAAATAATAAAAAACAAGCTCTTGTTTTAAGGGGAGCAACTGTGTTTGCAAATGATCATGGTATGGCTCCGGGTATGGGATTATGTAAAGATAACAAGGTGTATATTTTACTTCCAGGACCACCTAAAGAAATGAATCCAATGTATACAAGTTATGTAGAGAATTGGCTTCTTCCTTTTACATCTGGTGAGAATCTATATTCTCGCACTCTTCGATTTTTTGGAATTGGAGAATCACAATTAGAGGCAACGATTCAAGATTTAATAGATGCTCAAACGAATCCGACCATTGCTCCCCTTGCTTCTGAAGGAGAAGTAACGCTTCGCTTGACAGCAAAGCACCATGATGCAAAAGAAGCTGAATCTTTGATAAATCATGTAGAAGAATTGATTTTACAAAGAGTAGGGCAATTTTTTTATGGATATAATCAAGATCTTCTTCATCAAAAAGCAATTACTTTGCTCAAACAAAAATGTTTGAAGATTGCATGTGCTGAAAGTTTAACAGGTGGCTTATTTGGTAATCGTATTACTGAGGTTGCCGGTGTGTCTTCTCTGTTTACAGGCGGCGTAATTTGTTATAGCAATGATGTAAAGCAACATGTTTTACATGTTCCGGAAAAGACTTTACAAACAGATGGAGCTGTTAGTGAAGCTTGTGCCCGTTATCTTGCTGAAAATGTGAAAAAACTGATGCAAGCCAATATCGGAATTAGTTTTACTGGAGTAGCAGGGCCGGATATGTCTGAAGGAAAAGAGCCAGGAACAGTGTTTATCGGCTTAGCAATAGATGAACAGCCAACGGTAGTTATTCCCCTTACATTAAGTGGAAGTCGTCAGCAAATTCGTGAACGAACTGTAAAATATGGGTTTTATCATCTGTATAAGAAGCTAGAAGAGATATAAATCTCTTCTAGCTTCTGTTATTTTCTATAGAAAAATAGAGGTTTTCATCTACTGGAAATAAAAAAAACGAATAAACGTTCGATTTTTGTTGGCATAATGGGAAGAAAATATGTATAATAAAATTAGCATTTAAGTTAAGGAGGAATTTTTGAATGAGTGATCGTCAAGCGGCATTAGATATGGCGTTAAAACAAATAGAAAAACAATTCGGTAAAGGCTCTATTATGAAACTAGGGGAGCAAGCGGAACGTAGGATTTCTACTGTACCAAGTGGTTCATTGGCACTTGATGTTGCCCTTGGAGTTGGTGGCTATCCACGAGGCCGTATTATTGAAATTTATGGACCTGAAAGTTCAGGTAAAACAACAGTTTCCTTACATGCGATTGCAGAGGTACAGCGTCAAGGCGGACAAGCGGCATTTATTGATGCAGAACATGCAATGGATCCTGTATATGCACAAAAACTAGGTGTTAACATTGATGAATTATTATTATCTCAACCAGATACAGGAGAACAGGGGCTAGAAATTGCGGAAGCATTAGTACGAAGCGGTGCAATTGATATTATCGTTATTGACTCTGTAGCAGCACTTGTTCCAAAAGCGGAGATTGAAGGAGAAATGGGTGACTCTCACGTTGGCTTACAAGCACGTTTAATGTCACAAGCTCTTCGTAAATTATCTGGTGCGATTAACAAGTCAAAAACAATCGCAATTTTCATTAACCAAATTCGTGAAAAAGTTGGGGTTATGTTTGGAAATCAACAAATGGTTGCTTAATCTTTATAGATTAAGGAGTTTACTATGGGTTTCCCTTGCTAGTGATAGCATGTTCAAAAAACCTTGTGAACCTTATTGCCTAAGGGTGTAGCTATATAGCTGCTAACGGTGAAGCCCTCCAAATAATAGGGTAATACCGTGCCAAGCTTCAGAATGGTATGAAGAAGGTGTAGAGACTACCGAAAAGGACGTTTAAAGTTAACTGAGTAGGGTACGGCAGAAGATAGGCTCCTGCTGGAAGTGCAAGGCTCTCTGTAAAGAGATGAAGAGATAGTCCGCGCTATAGAGATGGAAAATCTATAGAATTATGCCAGAAACAACTCCAGGTGGACGTGCGTTGAAATTCTATTCAACAGTGCGTCTAGAAGTACGTCGTGCTGAGCAGTTAAAGCAAGGTAACGATATTGTTGGTAATAAAACAAAAGTGAAAGTAGTAAAAAATAAAGTAGCGCCTCCTTTCCGCGTTGCAGAAGTTGATATTATGTACGGAGAAGGAATTTCAAGAGAAGGCGAAATTTTAGATATGGCATCTGAACTTGATATCGTTCAAAAGAGCGGAGCTTGGTATTCTTATAATGAGGAACGCTTAGGACAAGGGCGCGAAAATGCGAAGCAATTCTTAAAAGAAAATCCAGAAGTTACAGATGAAATAGCATTCTTTATTCGTGAACATTATGGTATTGGTGAAGAGGGTGCATCTGGAAGTGGAGAAGATATGACTCTTCTTAATGATTAAAAGACACGGTTTCGTGTCTTTTATTTTTTATCCCGCTATTTACGAAGAGTAATATCCTACTTTAAATGAATTTAATTATATAAATCTATTTTAATTTTTCGACACCTTTGTCTAGCTCTGCCTCCTAGGCCCTTATGTCTAAACAGTCGTCTCCGCTTTTCTTTATGATCCAGCTCCAGCGGCTAGAACAGTCGGTGGCTTCGCGTCTTCCGCCGAGGCAAAAAGCGCCTCTATGTCAGAAGCTCCATCCCCCTCTTGTTCTGAGCGAGCTGCTTCCGCTTTTCTTTATAAGTAGCTGTTATGCAGAATACAACATGACCGCTACTTGCTTTCTCCGTTTGTTTTAAACATTGCATGTGGTAGGAAAAGGCCCTGACCGTTTCTATGCGTGGCCAGATGCTCTTGTTTCCCCTAAAAAGAAATGGGGTTTATGTCGTTTTTTTTTAACTTGTATATATATAATAATCGGTGGAGGGATAAAGAAACCTTACTGATGGAAAGTTTCACTTTATCATAGGTAAAGAAAGTAAAGGTAGACAATGCTTGACAATGAAAATAGCGGTAGATACAATGATAATGTATATTTTTTCTTATATTATATACGACACACTCTTCTCAAGAAGAGAAGTAACATTCGGAGAGGACGTATACTTTCCGAAATAAGCATATGTCTAGTTTAATTGTGAAATGAAGAAAGTCCCTTGAAAAGGCGGGACGACGGTCATCGCTGTACGTTGCAGGTGCAAACAATGTACATCCATGCAGTCTTTTTTCATTCATAGCAAGAGGAGGTGAATTTATGAGTAATGAATTTTGGATACTCATCTCCATTTTGCTGGCCATCGTCAGTGCAGTTGTTGGGTTTTTTGTTCGAAAGTCCATTGCAGAAGCGAAGATTAACGGTGCGGCCAATGAAGCGAAGCGCATTGTAGAAGATGCAAATCGTCAAGCAGAAGCACTGAAAAAAGAAGCGCTATTAGAAGCAAAGGATGAAATTCATACACTTCGTACAGAAGCAGAATTAGAAATTCGTGACCGAAGAAGCGAGTTGCAAAAACAAGAAAATCGTTTAATGCAAAAAGAAGAGAACCTTGATCGAAAAGACGAATCGCTTGAGAAAAGTCAGCAATTGTTAGAAAAGAAAGAGGAATCTCTTGTAGCAAGACAACAGCAGATTGAAGATTTGGAAAGCAAAGTGGGAGAGTTAGTACAAAAACAACAAGATGAATTAGAGCGAATTTCTAACTTAACGCGTGAACAAGCAAGAGCTATTATCTTAGAAAAAGTTGAAAATGAAATTTCGCATGAAATCGCTGTTATGGTAAAAGAAACTGAAGTACGTGCAAAAGAAGAAGCAGATAAGAAAGCGAAAGAAATCCTATCTTTAGCTATGCAAAGATGTGCTGCTGATCACGTTGCCGAAACAACGGTTTCAGTTGTAAATCTCCCAAATGACGAAATGAAGGGTCGTATTATCGGACGTGAAGGACGTAATATTCGTACACTAGAAACATTAACGGGTATTGATTTAATTATTGATGATACACCAGAAGCAGTAATCCTATCAGGTTTTGATCCGATTCGTCGTGAAACTGCTCGTATTGCTTTGGATAAACTTGTACAAGACGGACGTATTCACCCAGCGCGTATTGAAGAAATGGTTGAAAAATCAAGACGTGAAGTGGATGAGTATATTCGTGAAGTTGGAGAACAAACGACTTTTGAAGTAGGTGTACATGGATTACACCCAGACTTAATTAAGATTTTAGGTCGTTTGAAATTTAGAACAAGTTACGGTCAAAACGTCTTAAAACACTCTATGGAGGTTGCTTACTTGGCTGGATTAATGGCAGCTGAACTTGGTGAAGACGAAAAGCTTGCTCGTCGTGCTGGTTTATTGCATGACATCGGAAAGGCAATTGACCATGAGGTTGAAGGTAGCCACGTTGAAATTGGCGTCGAGCTTGCGACAAAATATAAAGAGCATCCAGTGGTTATCAATAGTATTGCATCTCATCATGGAGATACAGAACCGACTTCTATTATCGCAGTTCTTGTGGCAGCAGCAGATGCACTGTCAGCAGCAAGACCTGGAGCACGAAGTGAGACGCTTGAAAATTATATTCGTCGTCTTGAAAAGCTTGAAGAGATTTCTGAGTCTTATGAAGGTGTTGAGAAATCTTATGCAATCCAAGCTGGACGCGAAGTTCGTATCTTAGTGAAACCAGATACAATTGATGACTTAGAGGCTCATCGTTTAGCACGTGATATTCGAAAACGTATTGAAAATGAACTGGATTATCCAGGACATATTAAAGTTACTGTTATTCGTGAAACTCGTGCAGTTGAATATGCAAAATAAAGTGGTGGTGTTGCACCACTTTATTTTTTTGTGCTGAGAATGGACACAATATAGAAAAGCTTGTAGAATCGGAAATGATTCACGAAATAGGAAAATGTGAGAAGATCCGTATTTTTATAAGTGAAGGTTGCAGTTTATGAGAAGAAACTGCGAAGAATGTATAGATGGAAAGGGTAAGAACAATGAGAATTTTATTTGTTGGGGATGTAGTAGGCTCGCCAGGAAGAAAGATGATTCAAGATTACGTGCCTGCATTAAAGAAAAAATATACACCTACAGTTACAATTATTAACGGAGAAAATGCTGCAGGTGGACGTGGAATTACAGAGAAAATTTATCGTAACTTTTTAGAGTGCGGTGCACAAGCAGTTACACTTGGAAACCATGCGTGGGATAACCGTGAAATTTTTGAGTTTATTGATGATGCAAAGTATCTTGCAAGACCAGCAAATTTCCCAGAAGGAACACCAGGAAAAGGACTTGTTTTTGTAAACTGTAATGGTATAGAAGTAGCAATAATTAATTTACAAGGCCGTACATTCCTTCCGCCAATTGATTGTCCATTCCGAAAAGTGGATGAATTGATTAAAATTGCGAAAAAACGTACGAACATTATTTTTATTGATTTTCATGCGGAAACAACGAGTGAAAAGCAAGCGCTTGGATGGTATGTAGATGGACGGGCTACAGCAGTTGTTGGAACGCACACGCATGTTCCGACAGCGGATAATCGTATTTTACCAAGTGGAACGGCTTATATTACAGATGTTGGGATGACAGGTCCATATGATGGGATTTTAGGAATGGATCGCGAAGCTGTGCTGAAGAAATTTTTAACAAACCTTCCAGTGCGATTTGAAGTAACGAATGGAAGAACGCAGTTAAGTGCTGTACTAATTGATGTAGATCCAAATACAGGGAAAGCTAAAAAAATTGATCGTATTTTAATTAATGATGATCAGCCTTTTTTTGAATAAAAAATAAAAAATTAGAAAAGAGAATATATTTTAATTTTTTAGAAAAATTAGAGGGTTTTAGCAGGAATATGAATCATTGCTCGTGAATATAAGTTAAAAGTGAATTCAATCGCTAATATTTTTTAAAGAAACGAGGAGGAAACGAGCAATGGAAATATTAAAAGTTAAAGCAACTTCGGTACCTAACTCTGTAGCTGGTGCACTTGCTGGAGTCATTCGTGAGCGTGGTTCAGCAGAAATGCAAGCAATTGGTGCAGGTGCATTGAATCAAGCCGTAAAGGCAGTAGCAATTGCGAGAGGATTTGTGGCGCCAAGTGGTGTGGATTTGATATGTATCCCAGCATTCACAGATATTATGATTGATGGTGAAGAACGTACAGCAATTAAGTTAATTGTAGAGCCTCGTTAAATTGGATGACCTGTTTGCATTTGCAAACAGGTCATTTTTATTCTTCTATTTGTGGGCAATAAGACCCTCAATTTAAAATTCGGAGGGGTGGATGAAGTTTACCACTGATGGAATGTAAGGATATTTTAGGAAGAAAGGATGAAAAGCATTGAAAATTTTTGATGCGCATTGTGATGTATTGTGGCAGCTATGGCTCGGGAAAGGCAAGCGAACTTTTCAAAATGATTCTTTTTTACATATTACATACGATCAATTAAAACGAAAGGGTGGTAGTATTCAGTGTTTTGCAATTTATGTACCGGAAGAAATTCCATATGGACAGCGATTTGCAGTTGCATTAGAGATGGCGAATATATTTCATGAACAAATTTTGGCACTGCCGAATATAAAATTGATCCGGACAAAAGAAGATATTCAGCAATTAGGAAAAGATGATATAGGAGCCCTTTTAACTTTAGAAGGATGCGATGCAATTGGAAAAGAATTAACGAAGCTACAAACGTTGTATTATCTTGGTGTTCGTTCTGTTGGACTTACTTGGAACTACGCGAATTTAGTTGCTGATGGAGCGTTAGAGTCTCGAGGTGGCGGTTTAACACTGTTTGGAGAAAAAGTAGTGGAAGATTTAAATCGTTACAAGATATGGACAGATGTTTCTCATCTGTCAGAGAAAGGGTTCTGGGATGTGATGGAACTTGCTGATTATCCTATTGCGTCGCATTCAAATAGCTATGAGTTATGTCCGCATCCAAGGAATGTAACAAATGAACAAATAAGAGCGTTAATTCAAAAAGACGGAATGATTGGGATAACATTCGTTCCAATGTTTTTAGCTGCAAACAAGTCTGTTTTTACAGATGATATATTGCGCCATGTAGAGCATGTATGTATGCTTGGTGGTGAGAGGAATGTTGGATTCGGATCAGATTTTGATGGAATCACGGAAACAGTCGAACATGTGGAAAGATATGAGCATTATGACTATGTCATAAATGAACTATTAAAGCGCTATAAAGAAGATCAAGTTCATAATTTCATATATCGTAATTTTATACACCATATTCCATTCTAAGACATTGTTATAAAAGAGGGATAAGAAGTTAGAAAATTTGAAAAATAATCAATAAAACTGTATCAAATTGTTGCATTTTTACTGTTGTAGGGCTAGAATTGTAAACGAATTAAGATTATGCAAAACATTCACTGAAATCAGAAGAGGTATAATTTGTGTCCATTGTAGTTTCTTGTCTTAAAAAGTGCTAAACTAGTACTGTAAAAAAATACACTACAATGTATGCAGTTAAAGGGGTGTAGGAAATGATTAGTCAACTTTCATGGAAAGTTGGAGGCCAACAAGGTGAAGGAATTGAAAGTACAGGAGAAATCTTCTGTATTGCATTAAACCGACTAGGTTATTATTTATATGGTTATCGTCATTTTTCATCACGAATTAAAGGTGGTCATACAAACAATAAAATTCGCGTAAGTACAACAGAAGTACGCGCGATATCAGATGATTTAGATATTTTAATCGCATTTGATCAAGAAACAATTGATTTTAACTTCCACGAACTACGTTCTGGTGGAATTGTTGTTGCAGATGCAAAATTCAATCCAAGCATTCCTGAAGGAACAGATGTAACTTTATATGCAATTCCATTTACGGATATTGCTTCTGAACTAGGTACATCTTTAATGAAAAACATGGTTGCGGTTGGAGCGTCTAGTGCGGTATTAGGGTTAGATGAAAAAGTGTATTTAGAAGTTGTAGATGAAATTTTCAGTCGTAAAGGAGAGCAAGTTGTTCAGAAGAACATGGAAGCAATTCAACGCGGCTCTCAGTATATGAAAGAATTGCTCGGCGAAAAAGTAAATATGATGCAACTTGAAAAAGCAGATGGAAAAAAACGTATGTTTATGATTGGGAACGATGCAATCGCATTTGGTGCAGTAGCTGGCGGTGCTCGTTTTATGTCTGCTTATCCAATTACACCTGCTTCTGAGATTATGGAATACTTAATTAAGAAGCTTCCAAAAGTAGGAGGAACGGTTATTCAAACTGAGGACGAAATCGCTGCTTGTACGATGGCAATTGGTGCAAACTATGCTGGTGTACGTACATTAACAGCTTCAGCAGGTCCTGGTTTATCTCTCATGATGGAAGCAATTGGATTAGCCGGGATTACAGAAACACCTCTTGTAATCATTGATACACAGCGTGGTGGACCAAGTACAGGGTTACCAACAAAACAAGAACAATCTGATTTAATGGCAATGATTTACGGAACGCATGGTGAGATTCCAAAAATCGTTATGGCGCCAAGTACTGTTGAAGAGGCATTTTATGATATTGTCGAAGCGTTTAACTTATCTGAAGAATACCAAGTTCCTGTTATCTTTTTAACAGATTTACAACTTTCTTTAGGTAAACAAACAGTAGAACCGCTTCAATTAGAAAAAGTTGAAATTCGCCGCGGTAAACTTGATTTACATGCTGAGCTACCAGAGCGTGAAAATAAAGCATACTTCAAACGTTATGAAGTAACAGAAGATGGCATTTCACCACGTGTTGTACCTGGTATGAAAAATGGTATTCACCATGTAACAGGCGTAGAACACGATGAAACAGGTAAACCATCTGAGTCAGCGCTTAACCGCAGCGCACAAATGGACAAACGTTTCCGTAAAATGGAGAATATTAAGTTTAATACCCCTGTATATAAAAATGCAAAATATGATGACGCTGATGTATTATTAGTAGGCTTTAACTCAACTCGTGGTGCAATTGAAGAAGCGATGGAACGTTTAGAGCAAGATGGATTAAAAGTAAATCATGCTCATGTTCGCTTAATTCATCCATTCCCAACGGATGAAATGCTGCCGCTTGTGAAAGATGCAAAACGTGTTGTCGTTGTAGAAAACAATGCAACTGGACAGCTTGCTAATATTATGAAGATGAATCTTGGCTCTGGTGAGAAAATTTCTAGTCTGCTGAAATATAACGGAAACCCATTCTTGCCAAAAGAAATTTACAACGAATGCAAAAAAGGGGTTGTTTTAAATGGCAACATTTAAGGACTTTCGTAATAGTGTAAAACCAAACTGGTGTCCAGGTTGCGGTGATTTCTCAGTACAAGCAGCAATTCAGCGTGCTGCTGCAAATGTAGGGTTGAATCCTGATGAATTAGCGGTTATTTCTGGTATCGGTTGCTCCGGTCGTATTTCTGGTTATATTAACTCTTACGGTGTTCATAGTATTCATGGACGTGCCCTTCCAATTGCACAAGGTGTAAAAATGGCAAATCGTGATTTAACAGTTATCGCATCTGGTGGTGACGGTGACGGCTTTGCAATCGGGATGGGACATACAATTCATTCTATTCGTCGTAATATTGATATTACGTACATCGTTATGGATAACCAAATTTACGGTTTAACGAAAGGTCAAACTTCACCACGTAGTGAAGCGGGCTTTAAAACGAAAAGTACGCCGCAAGGATCGATTGAGCCAGCGTTATCTGTAATGGAAATGGCATTAACTGCTGGAGCAACATTCGTAGCACAAAGTTTCTCTAGTGATTTAAAAGAATTAACACAGCTAATTGAGGCTGGTATTCAACATAAAGGGTTCTCTCTCATCAACGTATTTAGTCCATGTGTAACATATAACAAGGTAAACACGTACGATTGGTTCAAGGAGAACTTAACAAGACTTAGCGAAGTAGAAGGATATGATCCATCTAATCGTATGCTTGCTATGCAAACATTAATGGAAAACAAAGGTTTAGTAACAGGTTTAATTTATCAAAATACAGAACAACCTTCTTACCAAGAGCTTGTAAAAGGCTATAGTGAAGAACCATTAGTTCATGCTGATCTGCAAATGGATCAAAAAATGTTTGATGAGCTTGTAGCAGAGTTCATGTAATAGATGAAAGGCTATCGAAGCTTCGGTAGCCTTTTCTGATACAAAATTATGATTACGTCTATTCATAAATAAGATGTACTTTCTTTACTGTGAAAATTCAGAATGATAAAATAATAAATGAGAGTCATATTACATGAGCTCCCCTTATTCCTCTTAGTATCAGGTGAAATCGTTCATGAATCCAAGCTATCTCTATTGTTTAATTTGACTGAACGCTTTATACTATAATAATGTGTATAGGAATGAAGCGATATGCTTTTTTATAAAAACAATTTAAACAACAACTAAAAGTTAAAACTTTGTATATGTAAGGTTGAAAGGAGATTATTCATGAACGAAGAGCAACGATTAGCAGGTCAACAAGCAACTTCAACTACTAAAAAAGCAGAAAAAGATTACAGTAAATATTTTGAAAGTGTATATCAGCCACCCTCTTTAAAAGATGCGAAAAAACGTGGAAAAGAAGAAGTTAAAATTGAACGTGACTTTGGCTTACCAGAAGAGTTTCGTAATTTTGGTGCTGGAAGAAAGTTTTATATCCGTACTTATGGATGTCAAATGAATGAGCATGATACAGAAGTAATGGCTGGCATCTTTACGACTCTTGGATATGAGCCAACATTCTCTACAGAAGATGCAGATGTGATTCTACTAAATACATGTGCAATTCGTGAAAATGCTGAAAATAAAGTATTCGGAGAACTTGGTCATTTAAAATCTTTAAAACAAAGAAATCCTGATCTTTTAATTGGTGTATGTGGTTGTATGTCACAAGAGGAATCTGTCGTAAACAGAATTATGCAAAAGCATCAGCATGTAGATATGGTATTTGGTACACATAATATCCACCGCCTGCCATACATTTTAAAAGATGCTATGTTTGCGAAAGCAACAGTTGTTGAAGTATGGTCAAAAGAAGGAGATGTCATTGAGAATCTTCCAAAAGTACGCCGCGGGGATATTAAAGCGTGGGTAAACATTATGTACGGATGTGATAAATTCTGCACGTACTGCATCGTACCGTATACACGTGGTAAAGAGCGTAGCCGCCATCCTGAAGACATTATTAAAGAAGTACGTCATTTAGCGGCAAATGGTTATAAAGAAATTACGCTACTTGGTCAAAACGTAAACGCATACGGAAAAGACTTCGAAGATATGAAATATGGTTTAGGAGATCTTATGGATGAACTTCGTAAGATTGACGTAGCACGTATTCGTTTTACAACAAGCCATCCGCGCGACTTTGATGATCATTTAATTGAGGTACTTGGAAAAGGTGGTAATTTAGTTGAACATATTCACTTACCGGTGCAATCTGGAAGTACGGATATGTTGAAAATTATGGCACGTAAATACTCACGTGAGCATTATTTAGAACTTGTACGTAAAATTAAAGAAGCGATTCCAAATGCAGTACTAACGACAGATATTATCGTCGGTTTCCCAAATGAAACAGATGAACAATTTGAAGAAACGATGTCGTTATATCGTGAAGTAGGATTTGATAGTGCATATACATTTATTTATTCACCACGTGAAGGTACACCAGCTGCAAAAATGCAGGATAATGTACCGATGGAAGTGAAAAAAGAACGTTTGCAACGCTTAAATGCGTTAGTAAATGAATTTTCTGCGAAGAAGAATAAAACGTATGAAGGGCAAATTGTTGAAGTGCTTGTTGATGGAGAAAGTAAAAATAATCCTGATGTACTTGCAGGTTATACACGTGCCAATAAACTTGTAAACTTCGTAGCTCCAAAATCTGTAATCGGTCAGCTTGTAAAAGTGAAAGTAACAAAAGCAAAAACTTGGTCTCTAAACGGGGAATTGGTTGAGGAGCCGATCGAGGTGAAATAATAGATGAAAATCTTTACAAAAGATGAAATTGTAGAGCAAGCGAAAGAATTAGCAAAAATGATTTCTGAAACAGAAGAAGTGGATTTCTTTAAACGTGCAGAAGCGCAAATTCATAAAAATGAAAATGTAAAACGTACGATTGATGAAATTAAAGTTTTGCAAAAACAAGCAGTAAATTTACAGCATTATGGGAAATGGGAAGCGTTAAAAAAGGTAGAATCGGATATTGATGCGCTGCAAGATAAACTGGATGAAATTCCAGTTGTCCAACAGTTTAAGTCTTCTCAAACATATGTAAATGACTTATTGCAGCTTGTCGCAAGTACAATTTCAAACACGGTCACAGATGAAATTTTAATTTCAACTGGCGGCGATGTGTTAAAAGGAGAGACAGGTGCTGAAGTAGCAAATAAAAAAGGCACGTGTGGATGCTAAAAAAGATGTCGAGTTCGGCATCTTTTTTTGTTTCGTTTCTAATAGATAATAATTTATCATGCACTTCTTGAAGTTTCAACGGTTGTTTGCAGCTTCTGAAAATCAGAGATTTTCTATTATAAAATGAAAGGTGCATGGCTTTTTCAAAAAAGAATAACACATTCCGCATTTGTCCCGCATATAATGAATTGAACATTCATTGAGGAGGGTTTCGTATGTCCGAATTTAGAGAGATTATTACGAAAGCAGTTGTGGGAAAAGGGCGTAAGTATATGAAAACAACTCACACTGTTGAGCCGAATCATCCGCCGACAAGTATTCTGGGATGCTGGGTTATTAACCATGCATACGAAGCAAAACAGAATGGAAAGTATGTAGAAATCGAAGGATACTATGACATTAATACATGGTATTCGCATGATGAAAATACGAAAACTGAAGTGGTAACAGAGCGTGTGCATTACACAGATGACGTGAAAATTGGCTATCGTGATAAGGGGGTTTCTGGGGAAGATATCGAAATTATTGCACGTGTCGTGCAACATCCAAATTGTTTAGAAGCAGTGATTTCACCAAATGGGAATAAAATGGTTGTTACAGTAGAACGTGAATTTGTCATAGAGGTTGTCGGCGAAACAAAGATTTGTGTAAGTGTAAATCCAGATGGTTGTGAAGAAGATGATACGCAATTTGAAGTGGATGATGATGAGTTTGAAGAACTGGATCCGAACTTTATCGTAGAAGCGGAAGCGGAAGAAGAATAAGCTGAAGCTAGGAAGAACATCTTCCTAGCTTTTTGTATATGTTTCAGATGATGGATCAAAATCATTTGTGTATAATTGTGTTATAATATATTCTTAAAGTGAAAAAGAGAGATATATGGAGGAGCAAAATGGCACAGTACACGCCGATGATGCAGCAATATTTAAAAATCAAGGCAGATTATCAAGATGCCTTTTTATTTTTTCGATTAGGTGATTTTTATGAAATGTTCTTTGAAGATGCTGTAAAAGCAGCACATGAACTTGAAATTACATTGACAAGTCGTGATGGGGGCGGAAGTGAACGAATTCCGATGTGTGGCGTACCGTATCACGCTGCGAAAAATTACATTGAACAATTGATTGAAAAAGGATATAAAGTAGCAGTTTGTGAACAGGTTGAAGACCCGAAAACAGCAAAAGGTGTTGTACGCCGTGAAGTCGTTCAATTAATTACACCAGGAACGATGATGGAAGGTCGTACGATAGATGAAAAGGAAAATAATTTCCTTGCAGCATTAGCACAGTTTGAGGATGGTTCCTATGCATTAGCTTGTAATGACTTAACGACAGGGCAAAATACAGTAACATTATTAACGGGAACACTTGAAGACGTATTACTAGAAGTATACGCAACGGGTGCGAAAGAAATTGTCGTATCTTCTACGTTCTCTAAGGAAGAACTAGACAAGCTGTTAGCAACACTAAAAATGACAGTTTCATATGAGGAAGAAACAAAAATTCCAGAGAGTCTTATGCATCTCGTTCAAAATGTGACGCAAACAAAACTACTTGCAGCAGTTGGACGTTTATTTAACTATGTCTTACGAACGCAAAAACGTTCTTTAGATCACCTGCAACCTGTGGAAATTTATTATACAAATCAATTTATGAAGATTGATGTCCATTCTAAACGTAATCTAGAACTAACAGAAACCATTCGAACAAAAGAAAAAACAGGTTCGTTACTATGGCTCTTGGATAAAACGAAAACAGCGATGGGGGGACGTATGTTAAAACAGTGGATGGAACGTCCGCTCATCCAAAAAGAAAAAATTGAAGAACGTTTAGAAATGGTTGAAACGTTTGTGAACGATTATTTCTTACGTGAAGATTTAAAAGAAAAACTAAAAGAAGTATACGACTTAGAGCGGTTAGCAGGAAAAGTTTCATATGGTAGTGTTAATGCGCGCGATTTACTGCAATTAAAGCGTTCCTTACTGCAAGTACCAGCCATTCTAGAAGCGGTTAGTCTGTTAGATAATTCTTATGCTGCAAGGTTAATTCAAGGCGCAGATCCGTGCGAAAGTCTAGCGGCGTTACTAGAGAGAAGTATTCAAGAAAACCCGCCGCTTTCGATAAAAGATGGTGACATTATAAAAGATGGTTACAGTGAGAAATTAGATCAGTATCGTTATGTAAGCAAAAACGGGAAAACGTGGATTGCAGAACTTGAAAAACGTGAGCGTGATATAACGGGAATTAAATCATTAAAGATTGGTTATAATCGTATTTTTGGCTACTATATTGAAGTCACAAAAGCAAATCTATCTGCGCTTCCAGAAGGGCGTTATGAGCGGAAACAAACACTTGCGAATGCAGAACGTTTTATTACAGATGAGCTAAAAGAAAAAGAGACATTAATTTTAGAAGCAGAAGAAAAAATCGTTCAGTTAGAATATGATTTATTCACAGCTCTTCGTGAAGAAGTGAAAGTATTTATTCCGAAATTGCAGCAATTAGCAAAAATTATTAGTGAATTAGATGTCCTTCAAAGCTTTGCAACTGTAAGTGAGGAAGAACAATTTGTAAAACCAACATTAACGGGAAAACGAGAAATTTTTATTAAAGATGGTCGTCATCCGGTCGTTGAAAAAGTATTAAATGGAAAATTGTATGTTCCGAATGATTGTATCATGCCTGAAAATATGGATGTCTTTTTAATCACTGGTCCAAATATGTCTGGTAAAAGTACGTATATGCGTCAATTAGCACTGATTACCGTGATGGCGCAAATCGGTTGTTTTGTACCGGCAGCAGAAGCAGTTCTACCTGTGTTTGACCAAATCTTTACGAGAATTGGGGCAGCTGATGATTTAATTTCAGGCCAAAGTACGTTTATGGTCGAAATGTTAGAAGCGAAAAATGCGATTGCGAATGCATCGGAACGAAGCTTAATTTTATTTGATGAAATTGGACGCGGTACATCTACGTATGACGGTATGGCACTAGCGCAAGCAATTATTGAGCATATCCATGATCAAATTGGTGCGAAAACGCTATTTTCAACACACTATCATGAATTAACAGTTCTAGAAGAAAGTTTAGATAACCTAAAAAATGTTCATGTTTCAGCAATTGAAGAAAATGGAAAAGTTGTCTTCTTGCATAAAATTCAAGAAGGTGCAGCAGATAAGAGTTACGGTATTCACGTTGCTCAGCTTGCAGAGCTACCAGATAGCTTAATTGCTCGTGCTAAAGAAGTATTAGCGCAGCTTGAAGGACAAGAGGAAGTAATCATTCCGAAACGAACGGAAATGAAAGTTTCAGAAGAAATAGTGCAAGAACCTGTAGTCGTAAAAGAAGAACTAGATGCATTGCCAGAAGAAGTGGAAGAAGAATCACAGCTATCCTTCTTTACGGCGGAACAACGAGTGAAAAAAGAAAACAAACCTGCGCTTGATTCAAAAGAAACAGCAGTATTAACGCAAATTAAAAAAATTGATTTACTTGATATGACACCGTTAGAAGCGTTAAATGAACTGTACCGTTTACAGAAAAAGTTGAAGAAAGGATGAGTAAGTAGATGGGGAAAATTCGCAAACTCGATGATCAGCTTTCTAACTTAATTGCGGCAGGAGAAGTGGTAGAACGCCCTGCCTCGGTTGTAAAAGAGCTTGTCGAAAATTCCATCGATGCGAATAGTACATCTATTGAAATCCACTTAGAAGAAGCTGGATTATCGAAAATTCGCATCATCGATAATGGAGATGGTATCGCGGAAGAAGATTGTATTGTTGCCTTTGAACGACATGCAACAAGTAAAATTAAAGATGAAAATGATTTGTTTCGTATTCGGACGCTTGGCTTTCGCGGTGAAGCATTGCCGAGTATTGCATCTGTCAGTGAATTAGAATTAATCACAAGTACAGGGGATGCACCGGGAACCCACCTTGTGATTAAAGGCGGCGAGATTTTGAAACAAGAAAAAACAGCGAGCCGTAAAGGGACGGACATTACGGTTCAAAATCTGTTTTTTAACACACCAGCACGCTTAAAATATATGAAAACGATCCATACAGAGCTGGGGAATATTACTGATATTGTGTACCGCATTGCTCTGTCGCATCCAGAAGTCTCATTGCGTTTGTTTCACAATGAGAAGAAGCTGCTTCATACATCAGGAAATGGTGATGTAAGACAAGTCCTTGCGGCAATTTACAGCATTCAAGTTGCGAAAAAATTAATTCCAATTGAAGCAGAATCGTTAGACTTTACGATTCGTGGTTATGTGACCTTACCAGAAGTAACGCGTGCATCTCGGAATTATATGTCAACGATTGTAAATGGTCGTTACGTTCGGAATTATGTCTTAATGAAAGCAGTGCAACAAGGCTATCATACATTGTTACCTGTTGGACGTTATCCAATTGGTTTCTTATCAATTGAAATGGATCCGATGCTAGTTGATGTGAACGTTCATCCAGCAAAACTAGAGGTTCGCTTCAGTAAAGAACAGGAACTATTGCAGCTGATTGAAACAGCATTGCAGAATGCTTTTAAAAAGATTCAACTCATTCCTGATGCCAGCTCTGCAACAAAGAAAAAAGAAAAAGATGAAAGTGTCCAAGAACAGTTTCAATTTGAGCATGCAAAACCGAAAGAACAAACCATGCCAAATATCGTTCTGCCAAGTGGAATGGATGAACTAGAAGAAAGACCGAAGTCACAACCACCGCTTTGGAATCCACCAAAACAAGAATGGCTACCGTCAGAGTCTCTTGTAAAAGAAGAAAACAATTGGCAACCGTCTAAGCAAATTGTAGAAGAACCGCTATCAGGTGAGAATGATTGGGAAGACGATGAAGAAGATTTTGAATTAGAAGAACTCGAAGAAATACAAGAGATCGAAATGAACGGAAACGATTTACCACCGTTGTATCCAATTGGGCAAATGCATGGAACATATATTTTCGCCCAAAATGATAAAGGGTTATATATGATTGACCAACATGCAGCTCAGGAGCGCATTAACTATGAATATTTCCGTGATAAAGTAGGACAAGTAACGCCGGAGGTACAAGAATTACTCGTTCCGTACCGAATTGATTTATCGCTTAATGAATTTTTGCGCATCGAAGAACAACTAGAAGAACTGAAAAAAGTAGGAATCTTTCTAGAGCAGTTCGGCCATCAATCGTTCATTGTCCGCTCACATCCAACATGGTTCCCAAAAGGACAAGAGATGGAAATTATCGATGAAATGATGCAGCAAGTATTGAAATTGAAAAAAGTCGATATTAAAAAATTACGCGAAGAAGCGGCCATTATGATGAGCTGCAAGGCATCAATTAAAGCAAATCAATATTTAACGAATGATCAAATCTTTGCCTTATTAGAAGAACTGCGAACAACAACAAATCCATATACATGTCCGCACGGTAGGCCAATTATTGTGCATCATTCGACTTATGAGCTTGAGAAGATGTTTAAGCGGGTGATGTAAATAAAATAGCGCTAAACTCCTTATTTATAAAGGGTTTAGCGCTATTTTTTATAAGATTGACCACATTTTGACCACATTGTATCAATTTGTTTGCTGAAAAGCTTTTTCAAACCGATCTGATGATTCCTTTTGCATGTCGAAAGTCACGTGAGAATAGGTGTTCATTGTCATTTCGATAGATGAATGTCCTAATCGTTCTGATACAATCTTCGGATGTTCTCCAAGAAGTAACATAAGTGATGCATGTGTATGACGCAAATCATGAAAACGGATTTTTTTCACATTGGCTTTTTTATTGCTTTAGAAAAGTGATTATACACATAGTTTGGATTCAGTGGATCACCTTTTTCGTTTTCATTTCTTTTTTCTTTCTTCGAGGTTTTTTCACTTTATGAAATACATTGGTTCGAATATATTCCCATTCCACGGCGGTATTAAAAGCTGTTTTAAGTATAGAATGGATATACTCCACATACTCTTCAGACAAGTTTTCGTCTTTTAAGAGGTGATTATAAAATTTATTTATAGCTGGCGGCTTCAAGTTAGTAAGTTTATAGTGACCTAATGCAGGGATAATTCTTTTATATTCTCTACATTAGTAACATTCGCTATAGAATTAATACAGTTGGCTATTGATTTTATCACTTTTATGTCGAATAAAGTATTTGATGTAGATGATATTATATTGAATGTTGCTGGGTGTTTACTTGGTTGGTTATTTTAAAATTATTTATCCCTATATTTAGAAAAAAATAAATATATCAACTCAATTTAAAGAAACACAATATAAATATTAATGCTTATTCAACATGAAAAGAGCTGACTCTTATGAGTTAGCTCTTTTTTTATAGACTTTTTTTCATTTTGTGAATACAAATTCGCTTTAGCTTGATAGAGATGTGGCGATACCTCATCCCCAATATTTCTCAATAACCATTTTATGTAAAAGTGGTATATTTTATTTAGGTTATTAAAATAACCTAAATAAAATATTAATTTGTAAAAATAAGGAGGGATGTATGGAAAGAAATGCCCAACTATAGAATTATTGGTGAAGATAGACACAGTTTTCAGATTTGTTATGTTTAATTAGAGATGTGGTATCCTGTTTAAAAAATGATTTAACCTAAAATTCTTAAAGTGAAGATTGTTATTGATAAAGTTTATAAGAATTACATATTTGTTTATCTTCTACTTTATTCATACCACTCTAAATTTCTTTAACTATTATATTTTATTCAATTAAATTAAATTGACTTGTTAAGAATTATTCTTTTGTGAAGAGAAAGGTATGATTTGAACTATCTTTCCGAAATGAGGGAATGTATGCGATTAATGTCGAGTTTTAAATGATTTCAAGAAACGAGGCGATAAAATGGCACGGAGGAGCCTATTGTACAAAAAAACTAGGGAACGTTTTAAACAAATTGTAGTATTCTTCATGATATTTTTATTAGCATTTAGCGGCATGCTGCCTAGCGGTTTGCCGATGCTAAAAGTGAAAGCTGAAGATAATACTAATACAGCAGGTACGTGCTCACAACAACAGAAGCAAGTAGTGTTGATTAATGGTGATTTTGAAACTCCAACTGCAGGAGAACCAGTTTCATTTTTTGATGCTAAAGATGTTCCGGGATGGAATACTACAGATGTAAACGGAGAAATAGAGATTTGGAGAGATCAGAATCCAGCATCTGGACATCAACATGCAGAATTAAATGCATCGAGCGTTGGAATGCTGTATCAAGATGTAGAGACAACACCAGGACAAACAATACATTGGAGACTAGCCCATAAGGGAAGACTAGGGACTGACACTATGAGACTTCGAATTGGTGCAGTGACTGCAAATCCTCTAGAGACTCCAGAAGTGCAACAAATGACTGATGGAGACGAAACATGGGGACACTATGAGGGAACATACATTGTTCCACCAGAACAAACGGTAACACGATTTGGTTTTGAGTCTGTGTCTGCTGCCGGTGGGGACATAGGAATAGGGAATTTCTTAGATGATATTTTTCTTGGTTCAGGACCTTGTGTCTCAGCGACCAAATCTGTTGATAAAGACGGAGCTGTATATTTAGGAGATGAATTAACATATAAAGTGAATGCCAAAAACTATGGTGGTGACATTGCTTCTGACTCTGTTTTCATAGATACGATTCCTGATGGAACGGAATATGTTCCGGGGTCAATCAAAGTGACGAAAAATGGAACTACAACAGGTGTAACGGATGCGATAGATGGTGATGAAGGAGATTTCCAAAATAATAAAGTTACTGTTAAATTAGGAAATTTACCTTACATAAAAGATACGCCAGAAGGATTTACCGTACAATTTAAGGTGAAAGTTAAATTAAGTAATATTGGTAAAACAATAACGAATAAGGCGCAGATACAATATCAAGATTTATTAGTAAAACAACAAAAACAAACTGAAACGAACAAAGTTGTTAATGATGTTACCCCAAGAGATTCAAAATTAGAATCGGAAAAAATAGCAAAAAACCTCCAAAATAAAAGTACAGAAGTTGGAGACGAAATCGAGTATACGATTCGAACACGTAGTACGATTTCAGATAGCTTAGCTAAAAATGTAGTGATTGAAGATACATTACCGGAAGGCTTAGAATATGTACCAGGCACATTACAAGTAGACGGAAAAGTTGTAACAGATGCAGCCGACACAGACAATGGTCAATATGTGAACGGAACGGTAACTGGAAAACTGGGAGATGTGACAGATACAGAGTGGCATACGGTAATGTTCCACGCGAAAGTAAAAACGGGCCAGGCGGGTAAAAACATTCAAAACAAAGCGAAAGTAATAGGAGAGAATGTAACGCCACAAGAGCCACAGGCAAAAGTGGAAGTATATCCAAGAGATTCGAAGTTAGAATCAGAAAAAACAGCGAAAAACCTCCAAAATAAAAATACAGAAGTAGGCGATGAAATCGAGTATACGATCAAAACACGTAATACGGTTTCAGATAGCTTAGTAAAAAATCTAGTAATTGCGGATACATTACCAGAAGGATTGGAATATGTACCAGGTACATTACAAGTAGATGGAAAAGATGTGACAGATGCAGCTGACACAGACAATGGTCAATTTGCAACAGGAAAAGTAACTGGAAAACTGGGAGATGTGACAGATACAGAGTGGCATACAGTGGTATTTCACGCGAAAATCAAGTCAGGTCAATTTGGAAAAACGATTACGAACACAGCGGAAGTAACAGGAGAAGGTATATCAATACAAACTCCGAAAACGGACGTATCAGTGGATCCAGAAAAAACAGCTGACAAGCCAGCGATTGATCCAATCAAAGATACAGATAAAGAGATTACGGGTACAGGAACTCCTGGAGACGAAATTATTGTCAAAGATTCAACAGGAAAAGAGATCGGTAAAACAACTGTAGATAAAGATGGAAAATGGAAGTTAGATGTTCCGGAAGGAACAAAATTAACAAAAGGTGATGAAATCACCGCTGTAGCGAAGAAACCTGGAAGCGAGAAAGAAAGCGAACCAGCAAAAACAGTAGTTACAAGTGAAGAGAAAACAGTGGATCCAACAAAACCGATAGATCCGATGAAACTGTTACCAAGTACAGGTGGTCAATTTTCAATAGCACCATATGCAGGTGGATTACTTCTTGTAATTGGTTTACTGTTCTTAGTGAGAAGTAAAAGAAAATATAACTAAGAAGTAGTTAAACTATACCCATTATACAATGGAAGGTTTCATAGAAAGACTTTAGAATTTAAGCAGATGGTTTCGGTAGTGCACCGAAACCATCTTTTTTTAGCTTGCTGGCGATGGAGTGATATCCCTTATAGAAGGTGACAATTTTGTAAGAATACAAGCTTAATTTGTAAGACAAATACATGTTTTCTTTAACCATATTCTTCTAAAACAACATATGATCTAGTACAACAAACACTACAGTTCAATTGAACAATGTATAAGGAGGAATGAAAGTGCATGAAGACATTATTACGTGTTACAACTGCTATGACCGTAATGCTGTCAATAGTACCTTAGACTATTGACAGTGTATACGCACAGCCTACTCTAAAGATTGGAGGAGTAGCCATTGTAAACGACAAGCTTACATGAAAAGCATAAATTTAATCAAGGGGAATCGGTAATGAAACCATCAGTAAGACTTTGTATGTTAATGATTGCTATGATTCTGGCAGTTAGTGGCTTCACACCCAAAATAGCTAACGCCGAATTAAGTGAAAAAATTCAAAAGATCGAATAGTTTGTTGAAAAGCAAAGAAGCATTAGTAAAATTCCAGGCAGGATAGAGATCCCTGGCGTCGAACCAATTACTGGTTATTATGTACTTCATTCAGATCAAATTAGAATTACTTATACAGGAGGTTGTTGCCCTCATTGTGGTGGAAGTGATCCGTTATGCTGGTGCATGACTTTATAAACGATTATCATGAGCCTCTTACTCAAAGTTGACGATTAGACAAGTGCGGACGAGAAATCATCCGAAATAATTTAAGCACTATCTAAAAATAAGGTTAATATTGCAATTTTGCGATCCTTATTCTTGTTGTATACTCTATTCATGTGAGGTAGACATAACGCACCATTATCAGCAGTAACCAAATCCCAGAAAACCCTTCACACCAAGAGTTTGCCAGCCTTCCGTTCCTTCCGCTGTATGCGGAATTTCATACATCCCTGTCACAAAAGCATTTGGTAGTCCAAACCGTTCTCGTAGCCTGCATGAAATCCTGCATATCCTTAGCGTATAAAATCCGCATTTTGTCGTCAGTACCCCATTATTAATACTTATAAACTCAGCTAAAAACAAAAATAGCATACACATAATAAGGGAATGCTTGTATACTGATCTATACCGCATTCCCTTATCGTAATAATTGTATGTCCACTATATTTTTATTCTTCCTTTTCAAAAATTAAAATCCAAATTTCTTAGTTTCCACCTCTTTCTGTATCCATCCCATTGTATATAAACTCCTCAGTAAATGTCCGATTTATTAGCTGTCACCCCCATAAATCATAATAACTTTTAAAATAGTGATCCCAACTCTGTTATAAAAACAACAAATTGAATTTTTACAAAAGAAAACAACTTGGATACAAATGGATTATTTTCTTTTGTAAGGTGGAACAAAGAAAGAGTGGAAAAGCAATACACAAAAATGTAAATCACATGGAGTAAACCAACCAATAAAAACTAAAAATTCCGACAATTTAATTGCTGAGGGTTTTCGTTTACTCTTTCTTTGTTATTACGAGTTTAACATTAAAAATAACATAAATCAACAAAAAATCACAAAATTATTATAATTTCGACATTTTATTCATCTCATACTAATTTCTGCTTAAAAACATAGAGTTACTTATCGGTATTCAATGTATCTAAAAACCTAGAAAATTCCCTTCAGAAGATCTGAAGGGAATTTCCATTCACATAATCACAGTTATAGGAAGGAAATATCAATCACTGAGCATTAATATTCTTTAACTGAGTAACAGTTCCAAAACTGATTTTTAATAAAAAAAGGGTTACAGATTCGATTGTAACCCTTTTTCCAAGTGTTTTTTGTTTTATACGATTTCTATAATGATTACAGGACTGAAGTATGGTTCGAAATAGCGTTGATTATATGATCCCAATCGTCACAGTGAATCTCGTGACCCGATCCTTCTAGGGTTAGTAACAAAGCATGCGAAATTTCATTAACAAGAGCAAGGCCATGCTCGTATGGAAGCACTGTATCTTCTGTACCATGGATAACCAAGGTAGGTATATTGATTCCTTTTAACTTCCCCTCATAAGAATCATCGCCTTTAAGAAGGGAGTGATTAAACATACTGAGTAGATTATTTGCTCGTTTTATTTCTTTTTCTACTTGCTTATAAACCCTCTTCTCATCGAATTTATGCTTTGAACCACAGAGTAAAGCTGATCCTGCAACCAAGTAATTTGCAACAGATTCTTCATCCGACCAATTTAGTTTGGTCGCATTAGCATGGTAAGCGAGTATCTTCTCATCGATTGGAGGCAAATTTTGGTTGTTGTCTTCAGAACCAAAAATACCTGATGCAATCAAAGTTATACTTAGAACTCTCTGAGGGTTCCTTAAAGCTACAATTTGAGCAATCATTCCACCCAATGACATTCCAACAATGTGTGCTTCGTCAATATGATATGTATCGAGTACCCCAACCGCATCATCAGCCATATCTACCACAGTATAATGGGAACTCCCCGGCTCATAAGTAGTTGACCGTCCGACATCTCTATTATCAAACCAAAAAGAGATTATATTCATAAAGTAAAAAAACGCTATACTTTTTGTAGAAATATACAGAAAGGATGGCATTTTTTACTCTTGGAGGTAGAGAAAATTCTTAAGTTGATGGATGTGTATGGTGAGGCCTGTTAGAGGTCGTAGAGATTTTAAAGATATAATCTATAAAATTAGATTTGACAAGAATAGGAAAAAAATATACAATTCAATTAATTGAACGTTCAATCAAAAAAATGAATATCCAATTAAAAATAATAAAAAATTTATAAGGTGGTGATTCTTATGGAAGACAGACAATCTTTTATAACAGAAGCAAGAAGAGAACAAATAATTAAGGCCGCTGTTGAAGTTTTAAGAGAAGTTGGGTATGTAAGTACAAGTTTGTCGAAAATAGCAAAAAAAGCAAACATAAGTACAGGGTTAATTTCTTATCACTTTTCTGGTAAAGAAGATTTGATGAACAATACTTTAATGTATTTAGTTGAACAAGAATGGTTATTTATTAATGCAAGAGTTAGTCAAAAACAAGCATCTACAGAAAAATTAAAAGCATTTATCGAAGCAAGTTTAGCTTATCAGGTTATAAACCGAACAAATAATATCGCTTTAATTGAAATAGTTTTTAATGCACGAACACCAGATCATATTCCTTATTATTTACTAGAAGACGATGAAGAAGATTTAATAAAGGGTTTATTACAAGAAATTCTCTTACAGGGGCAGGAATCAAAAGAATTTGGAGATTTTAATATTCAAGTGACCGCAACAATTATTCAAGGTTCGATAGCGGAATCTTTGATATCTTCCCAAAGTAAAATGAGTTTAGAAAATTATAGTGAAGAATTGATAAAAAGCATATTGAAAATAGTTAAATAATGAAAACAAAAAATCATTTATATATAAGTTAATAAAATGACATAAAAACCCCTTTCTTTTTAGGGGAGGACGAGAGCATCTGGCCGTTCACAGAAGCGGTCAGGGCCTTTTCCTAACACATGCGAGGTTTAAAACAAAGAGAGTAAGCCAGTAGCAGCCATGTTGTATTCTGCATATCTGCCTTATATGTCGATATATAATTCCAAAATATTGTTTATAACTAATTTAATAGAGAGGATAGGTACTATGATAGAGAGAGAAACATTTCTTGGACATAGTAAGTTCGAAAAAGCAATTATTGTTTTAGTGCCCATGATATTAGGCGGTTTGATTGGTTGGTTTCTTCCCATCATTGCCAACGGGATACTAAAACTTCCAGTAGTTCCAATGGAAAAGTTAATTTTACTCATTACATTCTTTAACAGCTTATGGGTTTCAAGTCTTGCCACTGTTATTGGAACAATAGCAGGTTTATTATTAGGCTTTATTATTTTAAATGAGAGTCTCGAAGTCACAATTTCCTACAATAATTTACAGTTAAAATTTGGAGAAAAAGTAAATGTCATTGAGAAACAGGACATTTTAGCAATCTATATAGAAAATAAGCATTTAATTATCCTTGGACAAAAGAGTAATGAATTATATAGAGAAGTTATTGAAGTGAAGAAGGATACTGTACGAGAAGCTTTTAATAAATATCAATATCCATGGAATGAAACGGATCCATTTAGTAGCCAATATCAACGATGGATTTTAGGACATACTGACTTTTCCGAAAAAATAAATGTATTACTTTATGCTAGAGACCGTGCATTGAAAGAAAAGAAAAAGGCAGATGCTAAATATCTACGAGAAGATTTAGCTCAGTTAGGAGCTGTCATTAGAGATGAAAGAAATGGTCAGTACGTGAGACTTGCCCAAAATGCTAATTTTGATGCTTAGCATTTAACTCGATTTAGGTAAGACTATTTTCTATATTCTTTACCAATTTGAGTAGTAATTGTGTGCTATTTTTAATCGAACTTTATTTCAAAGTAGCTGATCTTCCATGGTAATAGATAAAGGAGGCGGGTTTACCGTCTTCTTTTTTTGCAATTTGTTACTGTGTAAATAATCCTTAGCGTGGCTATTTTCCGAAATGCTGGCGATGCCTCATGTCCATCAAGCTAAGGGTTTGGAACCACCCAAAAATGAAAATTTCATCTTTTCATAGGTGTCCATGAGAATTTAGTTTATTTTTTCGTTTTAGGGAACATTTAGTTTCTTAAGTTGATGGATGTGTGGTGCTACTCCATCGCCATCAAGCTAAGGTTTTGAAGTACCCCCTAAACGAAAATTTTCTTTCTCCACAGGTAGTTACTTTGAGAAGTCAGCTCATTTTTTTTCGTTTTGGGGCGTTTATTTTTCTTAAGTTGCTGGGCATATGGCGCTATCCTATTTAGAAAGAGATATTATCTTTCACCAGCACTTCTTGTTTAATAATTACATGAAAAAAAGCTTCCAATGTATTGGATCAGTTACTAATATGTAAACTATTACAACATCATAAAACCCTGTCAATATAAACAAGATGAGAGATGTTAAGATACATATTCCTGCATATCCTCCATTGTCCTCTGAAACATAATATGCAATCAATCCGAATACAAAAGACATCACAAGGAATACCATCTGTAAAATATCAAGTACAATCGATATTCTCATCTCAGCAGGAGTAAAATTACTGCCAGCATCGTCAGCAGAATAGTTATAATTCCCATATGAAAATATTAATACCCAAGTAATAAAAAACAACATCATACAAAGTAATGCTAAGGTGTTATATTTGTTTGAACGCATTTCTTTTCCTCCTAGTATTTATGCTTAATATAACTAAAAGGTGTTCTAAAGATATAAACCTTCAAAACACCTCTTTATTATTTCAGCATTGAAAGCATTATTTTTTCCAGTTCCGCTTTATTTACATTCCTATCAAACACTGCTTCCCCTGGATTGTCTAAACTATGATTAATAATGACAATTTGATACGCACTATTTTTCCCTTTTGCAGGAACAATCATCTTCATACCTTGTAAATTACTATGTGAGTTATGAGTAGAGTAGAATATTTGATTTCCTTCTAATTCGTATTGTTCAATGTTTTCTTCTACAACAAACAAATGATGGAACGGATCTTTACTTTCTCCGAATACTTGTGATTGAGAAATTGTATAATTTCCTTTTCCGTTCGCATATTCTAAATTAATAACTAATTCTGGTTTTCTTTTAAGGTAATAACCCACCTTTTCGTCCTTGAGGGTGTATCCTTCAATTGTATAAGCTGGCTTCTTAATTTGGAAATCCACATGTTGCTGCGCTTCTTCAACTGTATATGTTAGATACTTCCCTACCTTATCCTCATAAAGTTTAGATTTATTACGAAGTTCATTTAATTTTTCACGATTTTCTACGCTTAAACGCTCTTCTTTAACCTCTTTTATATTCCCTTGGAATTTTTCAGGCATGTTTACTTTAACTAATCCTTTTTTCTCGATATGTAATATCTCTTTATATAACTGCACATACTTCTCAAATTCTTCTTTTGTTAAAGCCTTTTCAGCAAGGTATAAAAAGTCCGTTCGACTTTCATATGTTCTTTTTGAGAAACCCCACTCTTTTCTCGCATTTTCTTCTGTACCAAATAGCCTGTCTACAGCATTTTGGAAAGCATCTTTAGATTTCTGACTTTTTTCTATCGTTTGTCCCTTCTGCCTTTGATCTCCTTCTATTACAGGTGCATTGAATAAAGAAATAGATGCAACAGCAACTATTGCAATAATTCCAAGCACAGACCAGCGATATGATTTCTTTTGGAATTTCTTAATCATAAGAATTCTCCTTTTTAGCGTTCGTTTATTTCTACTTAAATTGGCTAGATTCGGTGCTTGATAATAACTTGAATAATGTTCTAAAAGAGTAATAATTGTATGTCCATATGCAATTTGTTCCTCTGATTCTATAAAGGTAAGCGCAAATGCATCACAGGCTAGTTCTTGATCTTCTCGCATACATGAATAGGCATACCAAAGAATCGGATTAAACCAATTTAAGATGATTAAACTATACAAAACCCAATTTACAGCTATATCTCTTCGTTTCATATGAGATAGCTCATGGTAAAAAATATATTGTAGTTGTTGCTCATTCAATACCTTCATATGTCTGCTTGATAATAATACTCTCGGGCGAAAAAGCCCAAAAACAGTCGGACTTGAGATTTTCCCAGCCAACCGTAATGGAATTTGTTTTTTAATTCCCATAGATTGTTTACAGTTTTCAAAAATCCCAACAATTTTTTCATCCGTAATATTGGATTGCTTTTTTATGTAAGAATATAATCGTCTATTCGTAATACAAGTTATCGTCGCTAGAATAGCAACTCCAAAAAGCCAAATATATAACGTAACTTTATAAACGGAAAGTGTAGTATCTTCTTTCTTTTTATTACTATCTATTTGGTCACTCTCTTTCATTACATTTACGGAGTTAGATTTGTAATTATCTCCTTTTGTAGTTACTGAATGATTCGTTTTATCTTCTGACACGCTTTTTTGTTGTATAGCTGGAGTAGTATCCTTTTGAAAAATCTCAGACACGCCAGAGCTATATGAAAGAAGAGAATAAATACTGTAGGAACTATCTGGTGACCATGGTAATAGAAGTCTTACAATTAAAATCATCCATAACATGTACTGCCATCGCGGAGTTATCTTGTTTCTAAGCAAGATTTTGACACATAAGATTAATCCGACTAATATACTTGCCATAATGGATGTTTCTATCACCCAATCAAAAAATCGAGGTAGATAGACATTTGCAAACATATCTATCATTATCTATCCTTCCTCTGACTTTCCACAGTCTTCTCATCCAGAATACGTTTGAGTTCGTTAATATCTTCTGAAGAAAGTTTTTCTTCTTTTAAGAAATTCACAAGTAAAGGTTTAAATGCTGCACCACAGAAACGTTTGAGGAACGATTTGGTTTCTACTTGTAGATAACTATTTTGCGACACTAAAGGATAATATGCATACATACGCCCTTTATCCTGATGGTAAGAAACAGCCTCTTTTTGGACTAATCGATTAATAAGCGTTCGAATCGTTTTCGGTTTCCAATTCATCGTTTCATCAAGTACTTCAATTACTTCATTGGCTGTTTGAGGCGACCTTGACCAAAGAACTTTCATGATTTCCAATTCAGCTTCCGATATTTTAGGTAATTCCTTCATTTTATAAAATTCCACCCCTTGTATTACATTTGTAATCTATAATTAAATATTACGAATGTAATCCCATAATGTCAACCATATTTTGGATTTGAGAATACATTTCCATGAAAATCAAGAAATTAATCCCAACATAGAACGAACACGTTTCTTAATAAAACGATGATCTTGTTCTACAATGTTATTTAGATATTTTATCTGTCTTATTTGGATGCCTACAGGTATCTTTTTCTCTTTCTTTAACTCAGCAATGGCCATAGGATAGGCTGGGTTCTTGTCCACTGTGATCACACGGGGCTTTGAAATATGAAAAGACCGCAATGCCTTTTTAAAAAAGCGTTTTGCAGCCTTGTGGTCTCTAGTTTTACTTAAGTGAAAATCAATCGTATTACCTTCTGAATCAACGGCACGATATAAATACATCCATTGCCCTTTTACTTTAATATAGGTTTCATCGACTCTCCATGAGTCATTTGTTGATTTCAGATGATATCGTACTTGCTCTTCTAATTGAGGTCTATATTGATGAACCCATCGCATAATCGTTGTGTGAGCAATGAATAATCCTCTTTCCTCCATCATTTCCACCAGGTTACGAAAGCTCAAATTGTACCGCAGGTACCATCTTACTGTTAATAAGATTAGTTCAGGCTGATAATGCTTCCACTTGAATAGGTTTTGCTTTTCCATACTGATCACGTCCTTTTTTAGAGTACTAGTATCAGTATGTCCAAGTTTAGGAGATTACTTCCAGGTATTTTGAAGTTTTTGCACCAGAACCCTTTTTCTTGCTACCGATAATGTGGCGTTATGTCGACTAACTCTGTATAGAATATACATCCAAAAGTATACAGTACATCATTTTTCTTGAATGGTATAATTAGGAAGAAGGGAGAGGGAATAAAATGAATATAGTGAACTTATGTCCTAAACAGCGGTCTAAGTATCGTATTATGCTAGGAACATGGTATTACTCTACAAAGAGGTACATCCAGTGGTTAGCAGACAGAAAAACATACGCAAAAACTTTACAACAAGAAAAGTTACCCTGTACAGCGATTCAGCACCGAACGATACTACTTCGTAAGCTCAAGGATGTAGATATGTGGTATCAACAGAATAAAGTTGTTAATTTAAAGATTGCCATTAAACAGCTAGATGGTATCGTCATTAGACCGGGAGAAACATTCTCTTACTGGCGTTTAATAGGTAAGCCTACTAGGAGAAAAGGGTATGTAGAAGGTATGATATTACACTATGGATCTTTTCAAGCAGGCATTGGAGGGGGACTTTGTCAGCTTTCAAATTTAATATATTGGATGACCTTACATACACCACTGACAGTAACAGAGCGATATCGTCATAGCTTTGATGTCTTTCCTGATTCCAAGCGGACTCAGCCGTTTGGAAGCGGAGCAACTTGTTCCTATAATTATTTAGACTTACAAATTAAAAACGAAACGGACCAATCGTATCAACTTCACCTTTATATCACAGATAAACATTTAGTTGGTGAATGGAGAACAGCCTATCCGCAGCTTTATCAATATGAAGTTTATGAAAAAGAACACTCAATCCAATCTGCATACTGGGGTGGTTATATACGACACAATGTTATTCAACGTAGAGTATATAACCAACAGAAACAGTTTGTAGAAGATCAATATGTAACGGAGAATCACGCTATAATGATGTACGAACCATTATTAGCTTGTAATAACGAGGAAAAAGGAAAAAGTCCACATGTAGAATTTTAAAATAACTTCCGCTAACGAGAATTATGTAAAAAATAAAGCCGTTGTAAAGTGATAATAAAGTTATTTAATTTAGATATAAAAAATACAAGAGCCTTGCTACATTGAATTGTAGTAAAGCTCTTTAAAGTTGTTTAATTGCTATCCATTTAAAAGTGTTTGCACTCAAAAATCAATAATAAAGTTGTTTAATTCTTATTCAATTAAAGCCCCGTTTACTGAATAAATAATAAAGATTTTATAGAATAATTAATTAAATGTTTATTGGAGGTTTTATTAATGAACAATATAAGTTCATGGCTATATAACATGAAAATCATAAATTACTTATTGGGAAGGAGTTGATAATTTAAAACTAAAGGAGAGATATTCATGATATATAGAAAAGCAAATCAGAAAGATTATGTTACAATTTTGAACATATGGGAAGAGTCGGTTTTAGCTACTCATCACTTTTTAACAGATACCGATAGAGAAGAGATTAAAAAAGAAATACCCTCATATTTCCAACATCTTAATATCCAGTTATGGTATGAAAAAGATGATTTAATTGGCTTTTCTGCTGTAAATAAACAACACTTAGAAATGTTATTCTTAAAACCAAATAAAACAGGTAAAGGATACGGTAAAGCTATTATTTATTCTTTAATTAAAGACTTTGATATTACGACAGTTGATGTAAATAAAGACAATAAGAGTGCAACTAAATTCTATATAAATAATGGCTTTTTTATAGTAAGTGAAACAGAAACAGATTCTTCGGGACGTCCATACCCTATACTACAGCTAAAGTTAAAATAAGGTAAAGGTAGAGGTCCTCCTTTACCTTTGATTTTTGCACTACACTGCGCGGTAGTCCAATAAGAATTAAACAACTTTATTGTCACTTAACATCTATTTTCAATACCCGTTTATTTACTAATTAGTTGGCTTGGATACATAGTACTAAATCAAGAACCAATTAGTACTGAGACTATAATTCAAGAAAAACAAATAGAACTCTAAAAATAACTTCCGCTAACAAGAATTATGTGAACATAAAAGTCCTCCAGTTAAACAATCTGGAGGACTTTTAATAGTCTTCTAAATACATTGAATCCCGATAATAGGACGTTATGTTAACCTTACATGTATAGGGCATGCAACAAAAACCACACATTACATGGCTTTCCCTAAATGGGGTTCAGCCGATATACATGTAATTTTGAGTCATAGGGATAACCATGGGGTATTACCCCATCGCTATCAAGCTAACAAAACAAAATTCCCCCTAAAATGAAAAAATACGCTATTTTTTCTGTAGAATCATAGGAAAGGATGGCGTTTTTGTATGTCAATTTCTGTATCTGATGAATTACAACTATTTGCTCAAGAAATTCAAAGCTTTTTATCTCCTAATATCTTACGAAATCTTGCTAGAGATGTTGGCTTTGTGCAACGAACAAGTAAGTACCAAGCCAAAGATTTAGTCGCTTTATGTGTATGGATGAGTCAAAATGTCGCTACGACTTCTTTAACTCAGCTATTTAGCTGTTTAGAAGCGTCAACAGAAGTTCTCATCAGTCCTGAGGGACTAAATCAACGATTTAATAAAGCGGCCGTTCAATTTTTACAACACATATTAGCCGAACTTCTAAACCAAAAATTAGCCTCATTTATACCGATTTCTTCTCCATTCACTTCTGTTTTCAAGCGTATTCGGATCCTGGATTCCACCGCATTTCAACTTCCAGATATCTTTTCATTCGTTTATCCAGGTGCAGGAGGGTGCAGTCATACAGCTGGGATGAAAATTCAACTTGGGTATGACCTGTTAAGCGGACAGTTCCTACATATTCATACAGGTCCAGGTAAACAACATGATCGAACCTACGGCTCTCTGTGTGTCCCAACTATAACAGCGAATGATTTATGTATCCGAGATTTAGGTTATTTTCATTTGAAAGATCTTCAACATATACAAGATAAAAAGCTTACTATATCTCTCGTATCAAGTCGAATACACGTATTTATCAAAAAAATCCCACCCCTGATTACTTTCAAGATGGAAGAATTAAGAAAGGTACAGAGTATATACAGATAGATATGGAGGTCTTAATGAACTCTCTTCAGCCAGGAAAAACATGTGAAATATCCGAAGCCTATGTAGGAATGACTGATAAAGTACCCACTCGTGTGATTGTACATCGACTAACAAAAGAACAACAAAAAAAACGATTACAAGATCAAGCTGTAAGAGAAAAGAAGAAAGGAATGAAGTATTCTCCTCGTAGTAAACGACTCAGTGGTATCAATGTATATATGACAAATACCCCTACAGATATTGTCCCGATGGGGCAAGTACATGATTGGTATTCTTTACGTTGGCAAATCGAAATTTTATTTAAAACGTGGAAATCATTCTTTCACATTCATCATTGTAAAAAGATAAAACGAGAACGATTGGAATGCCATTTGTATGGACCACACCAAAGCTATGCAACCTATAACGGTTCTGGCATTGATAAAGCCTTGGTTAGTTGATAAATTTAGATGATTGTACAAACGGGTAAGAAAGGAGTATTTCAAGGTTGTATAAAAAAATCTAAATCTACTTTTGTTCAGCAATCGGGCGCGATTGCGGAGCAATACTGATAGAAAATGATTAAGCTTTTTATAAAAATAAAACGTAAAACTGCTAGTTAAGAATCCATTTTTCAAAATGGATTCTTTTTATTTATTAAAAAATAATCAAGAGCTTTTTCACTTTCTGTACATAACAATTTTTAAAAGAACTGCATGTTATCTGCATTTAATCTTTACATGAAACCTATACCATATCAGTACATCCAGAAGGCGTTGCAAGATTTATCCCGCTACTTTAGGGCAGTAAGACCCCCACCTCAAAATTTAGAGAAAGCGAAGAAGATAGGTGGGGGATAACTGCCCGTAAGAGCCCGATTGGTGATGGAAGTTTCACTTTATAGATGGTTAAGGAAATTTAGTACTTGCATTTATATTTGTAGGAGTTTCAAACAATTATGATTAACCAAGTCTATTAGATTGTAATGATAGTAGTCAAAAATAAGTTGGCCAAGAGGAGAAGCTTTTCATGAACAAAAAAACAATTATATATCCTATATTGACATTTATAAGTTTTGCATCGGTTTATTTTTTATTGAGTTTAAAAGTAACAGGAACTAGTTCTGAAGAGGTGTTATGGAAAGAAGAACAAGTTCAAAGAAAAGTTATAGTCATAGATCCAGGACACGGAGGAAATGACCCTGGATCTATTGGACAAAAAGGAACAAGAGAAAAAGATATAACCCTCAAAACAGCTAAGAACATTCAAAAAAGGCTTGAGGAAGAGGGAATGACTGTAATATTAACGCGTCCAGATGACACGTTTGTATCATTAAAAGATCGCGTTGCTATTGCTGAAAATAAGTCGGCAGATCTCTTTCTTAGTATTCATTATGATGGTTTCACAACTAATGATGCAAAAGGAGTAACAACTTATTATTACAAAGGAGAACAAGCACTAGCGGAAACCATACATGAAAATTTGTTCAAACATATACAAGCAAAAAATAGAGGTGTAAAATTTGGCGATTATTATGTATTACGTGAAAATCAAAAACCATCAATTTTACTTGAGCTAGGTTATATTACAAATCAAGAAGACGAAGAACGAATGAATTCGCAGGAGTTTCAAACAAACGTAACTTCTGGAGTTGTTAGCGGTATTATAGAATATTTCAAAAGTTAGTAGTTTAATTAAATGGGAAAAATAATTTAAGACGAAATTCACTCTCTATATACAAGTTAAAAAACGACATAAAAATCCCTTTCTTTTTAGAGGGGGACGAGAGCATATGGCTGTGCATAGAAGCGGTCAGGGCCTTTTTCTGCCAAATACAAAGTTTAAAACAATGGGGGAAAGCAAGTACAGGCCATGTTGTGTTCTGCATAGCAGTAACTTATATGTTGAAAAACTAAAATGGATTTGTATATATTTAAAGTTTTCATTTCAGTAAATAAAATTATTTCATTGAAATTTTAAAAATAAAGATTACTAGAAAGGACATAATAGAATGTTTACAAAAGGACTAAAAATAGCAGTCATTATTTCAATATTTGCTTGTATCACACTAGGTTTTTTTATGTTTCAATCTTTTACATCACCTGCAAAGGGAGTAATGAATCAAGAAAATGTTGTTCAGCTTGCAAGTGAACAAACAAAAGTAGAAATGAAAAAAACGTTGTTCAGCTTGCAAGTGAACAAACAAAAGTAGAAATGAAAAAAACGGCACCAGATGAATACAATGGTCAGGTTCGTAAAATAGCATACTTAACATTTGATGATGGACCAAGTGTGTTTCAAAAAGAAATCTTAGATATCTTAAAGCGTAATAATATAAAAGGAACGTTCTTTATGATTGGTGGAAACATCCCAGCTCATAAAGAAAGTGTAAAGCGTTTAGTAAATGAAGGACACTACCCAGGTGTTCATAGTATGACACATAATTATGGAAAGTTGTATACGCAAGGCAAATTTGTCGAAGAAATGCAACAAGCGCAGGATATCATGAAAGAAGTAACTGGAGTTCATCCAAAGCTTGTTCGTTGTCCGTATGGGAGTATGCCTGGGCTTACAGAGGCATTACGAGATCAAATGGTAGCTGCTGGTATGAAAGAGTGGGACTGGACAATAGATTCTTTAGATTGGCAGTTCCCAGGAAATCCGGATGCTGTTGTTCAAAAAACAATTTCTCAAGTTAGCCAAAATCGTGAAGTCATTTTAATGCATGAAAAATCACAGACAGTGCAGGCGTTGCAAAGAATTATTGATGATCTTCGTAACAAAGGTTATGAATTTGAAGTGTATGATGAATCCTCTCATTTCCCATTAAACTTTTGGAAGGATAATCGTATCTAAGTAGGAGGAATTGCAGATGAGATATAGAAAACAGGCATTTATAATAGCATTATCAGTATTCTTGTTGTCCGGATGTTTAGGACAAAAAGCAGAAGAAGAATTATATATGGCATTTGAAAATGCTGCAAAACAGGAAAAGGAAATGTTTGAGGATACGAAAACATTAGCAGCATTAGAAAAGCAAGGCCAAGAGTTATATACTCAAATTACACATGAGGGAAAAGAGAATAATCAAGTAGTAAAAGAAAAGTTAGATCAAGCTGTAACAAATATACGTGATCGTGAAAAAATATTAGAGAAGGAGAAAATTTCCTTAAGAAATGCAGAAGAAGAAATGAATCCTGTTGATAAATATATAAAGAAATTAGAAGATAAGAAGCTACAAGAGCAGGCTGAAAAAATTAAAGAGACATATAAAAATCGGGCTGATTCTTTCGATAAATTTCATCATAGTTATAAACAATTATTACAATTAGAACAAGAACTGTATAGAATGCTACAAGCGAAAGATGAAAAACTAAAATCAATTAGTGAGAAAATAAAAACGATCAATCAATCTTATGAACAAATTCATTCAGAAAAGGATAGATTTAATAAATACACTAATGAATATAATCAGGAGAAAGTAGCTTTTTATAAACAGGCAAATATTAAAATGAAAGAAATAAAAAAATAAAACGATTGTAAAAACGAAGTTCATTTCGTTATTCTTGATATTATGCAATAGGTTGTTGGTCTATTTGTTGTTGAATTAAAAAAAGGAGCAGTAGGATATGTCTAAAAACATTTTAATTGTTGAAGATGAAGATATTTTACGTGAAATTTTGAAGGATTATTTTTTAAATGAACAATATAAAGTATTTGAGGCAAGTGATGGGAAAGAAGCCTTATCCTTGTTTGAAGAAGAAGAGGTTCATTTAGTTATTCTTGATATTATGTTACCAGAATTAGATGGTTGGTCCGTTTGCCGAAGGATTCGTAAGACATCTCAAGTGCCAATTATTATGCTAACAGCACGTGTTGATGAAGATGATACGCTACTTGGATTTGAATTAGGGGCAGATGATTATGTAACAAAGCCATATAGTCCACCTATTTTGTTGGCAAGAGCAAAACGATTGCTTGAAAACCGAAAGCTTGTAAGTAAATCTCCAAGTAATGATAATGACACGTTATCTATTAATGGGATTTATGTTCACTTTCCATCGCGTATCGTTACTGTAGATGGGATTGATATTAATCTGACACATACAGAGTTTGAGATATTAACGTATCTTATGAAGAACCAAGGGATTGTTCTGACAAGGGAACAATTGATTACAAAGATTTGGGGCTATGAATTTGTTGGTGATGATCGGACCGTGAATAGCCATATTCGTAATTTGCGAAATAAATTAGGAGACAAGGCGAAGTATATTACGACTGTTGTTCGGATGGGGTATAAATTTGAGGGGGATGTATGAGAAGAGGTATTGTACTAAAACTATTTATCCTTACGGCAGCCTTATGCATGTTAATTTTAGCAACAATTTTTATTGGACAAACGATATTTTTTAAAAAATATTATGAGAATCGAAAAGTGAATAATATTCAAACAAATATGACCTCTTTTGAGAAATCGTATTTAAGTAATCATAATACAGAAGCAATTCAAAAACTTGAACAAGACTTTTATCGAGAAAATAATACGTGGATTACAACAGTAGATTGTTATGGGAATTTAAGGGGTTTGAATGATTTTTATTTAGAGGTGAAGTTAGATCGTGCTTCACAAAATGAATTGGGAAAAGCAACCGTTACAATTCCCTTATATAATCTTTTGAACATCGATGAGATTGAACATGAAGAGATATTTCGTAAGCCAGGTACAAAAGTCTCTCTTTTTGGGATTGAGAAAGATGATACATTTATTCCGTCTTCAATTACTATGGCAAATGGAAGTTTAAATTGGACAAATAAAACACTTAATAAGAAAATGAATGAAATTAATTTGGAAATAAAAAAGGGCAATAAAAAAAAGAGCGAAGTCCCTTATGCTTTTTTTACAGGTAGCATTGTGAAACTTCAACTTCCTGATAAAACGGCGGGAGACAATGCAATTTATAAAAATAACTTATTTATGGAAAGTATAAGAGAGTTTCAAACGGATTTGTTGTTAAATGAAAATCAACAGACACAAGACTCCTTACAAATAAATGACTATGAAAAAAATGATATAAAATATAAATTATTAATTAAACCGATAAAAGAAAAAGATGGCTCGTTGACCTATATATTCGCGATGGCTTCCTTGCAGCCGGTAGATGAAGCTGTACAAATGGTAAAAGATTACTATGTATATCTCATTGCATTTGTATTGGTTCTTATTTTTCTTGCTTCCTTTTATTATTCAAAACAGATTGCCAAACCTTTATTACGAATAAATGATACAACGAAAAAAATTGCACGTTTAGATTTTTCGGAAAAGATTCCAATTACTTCAAAAGATGAGATTGGTGATTTATCACAAAATATTAATATGTTATCTAATACACTACATTCACATATTGAACAATTGGAACAAGACATCGAAAAAGAAAGAAAATTAGAAAATACACGGAAAGAGTTTATTTCAGGTGTCTCACATGAATTGAAGACGCCACTAAGTATTATGAAAAGTTGTATTTCTATTTTAAAAGATGGAGTAGCAGAGCACAAAAAAGAATATTACTTTCAGGCGATGGAAAAAGAAGTGGATAAGATGGATATGTTAATTTTAGATATGCTGGAATTAGCTAAATTTGAATCTGGTACATATAACATGAAGATGGATTCTTTTTATATTGATGAGATGATTGAGGAAATATGTGAGCAGCTCTCATCAGAGATAGAGAAAAAAGAACTTCATGTTTACAAATATGTATATCCAGCTGAAGTTATTGCCAATCAAAACCGTATTGAACAAGTAATTGTTAACTTCATTACGAATGCAATTCGCTATACACCAGAAAAAGAAGATATTATTATTTCTACAATAGACGAGCAAAATTGTATAAAAGTTTGTATCGAAAATAAAGGTGCCCATATTGAAGAGGAACAAATAGATAAAATTTGGGAACGTTTTTACCGGATTGATACAGCTCGTCAACGCTCACAAGGTGGAACGGGGCTTGGACTTGCTATTTCCAAGAATATTTTAGAACTTCATAAAGTGGAATATGGAGTAACGAATACGGTAGATGGTGTGTTGTTTTATTTCTATTTACGGAAAAAAGTGTAGAATTTCTTTGAGTCCACTGAAAAAGTTTATATTCTTTAAACAAGTGAAGGCTTTCTCGATGAAATCGAGGAAGCCTTCACTATTTTCATGTGTAATAGTTGTACTAATTCTAGGTGGTGACCCGAATGTTTTATTTAGCGTATATTTTCGTTGAGGGAGTACTTCAAAATCTTAACTTGATGGGCATGCGGCAGCACCTCGTTAACAAGAAAAACCCAAGTGCAGATAATTCCGATTCATCTTTTTATGAACGGTGTGTCTGTGTTTTAAACCAACATGTGACTTTGATATAATGGTATTTCACAGTCCTATATAAGATTTTTCGCTAAAATAGTTCACCAGTCATTACAGTCATAAATTCCTTAAAAAACTGTTCGTAATTCATCTGTATTGCAATCCTATGTTTTGGACGATTACCAAATGTTTCGGGTTCAAAAGTGGATCTAAAATCCCCTATGCTTTGTCCTCGTAAAGTCTCAAGTACATTAACCATTACAGACGATTGATAGTATGTAAAAATATCATCACGATTAAGCGCAATCAAAGTCAGCACATCATGAACTGGACTACCTTGTATTCCAGGAACTTTTTTTTGATAAAATTGATAATAGTAATAGTCTAAAAGAGGCTTTAAAAACTTAGTTTTTCCTTTAGAGTGAATATAATTGACCATTTCTGGTGTTACAATAGCCAGTTGTGTAACATTCAAAGGATAAATTGATAAATTTTTTGCGTATCTCATTACAATATTAGCCGCTACAGGATCACCATAAAAATTAGCTTCTGCAATTGGAGTAACATTTCCCGGATATAGAAAAGCTCCCCC
This sequence comes from Bacillus bruguierae, assembly GCF_037104725.1. NCBI lineage: Bacteria > Bacillati > Bacillota > Bacilli > Caryophanales > Bacillaceae > Bacillus > Bacillus bruguierae. The sequence goes on from NZ_JBAWSX010000009.1 coordinate 148,571, forward strand.
CATAATATAATAAGAATGGACATTTTTCATCACATCTTCATAAAGGAGAAATAAGGTTGCAAGAGAAGTTAACCTTCCAGTATTCACGATAATTAGTTCATTTTTGTATTGTTCAATAAGTTTAAGAACTTCAAAGAAATTCTCAAACATTTTAAGTTCTAGTCCTGGATGAATGGGCCCTATCCCAAACGCGCCGTGAACTTCTGGATAAAAAGTTTCAACCTCTGCAGTCATGGAATGTTCCGCCCCGCCAAAAACTTCTATATATTCTTTTCCGACACTTTTAAGTAAAAAACGAACATTTCTAATCACTTCTGTTTTGGGGACATTCCCATAATCCGCAACAATTCCTATCACATCAATTTTATCTGTTAAATGTGCATATGTAAGAGCTATCGTATCATCAATTCCAAAATCTCCAAAAAACAATACTTTTTTTCCCATACACTTTTTCTCCTTAACTTTAGTGTTAGCCTTTTAAATTATTGAGGATAATTAGGGGTTAATAAGATTGTTCCTATACCTTTTTGTAGCCATGTGTACAAATAAAATGAAACTTCCATCAGTGGAGAGTTTTTTCATCTCCCACTGATGGAAAGCCCGCCCAATCGGGCACATGCCAGCAGTTATCCCCCACCTATCTTCTTTAGAAAAGCAGAAGCGGCTCGCTCAGAATCGTCGGAGGGGGCGAAACGACCGGAGATTCTAGCCGCTAGAGCTGGACAATGAAGAAAAGTGGAAGTGGCTCGTCCAGAATGTGAGGGGGATGGAGCTTCTGACGTAGAGGTGTATTTTACCTCGTAGGAAGAAGCGAAGCCACCGAACATTCTAGCCACTGGAACTGGACAATACTCTCTCCGAATCTTGAGGTGGAGGTCTTACTGCCCACGAATAGCGGGATAAATTAATTTAGTTAGCATACACTTTCGGGAAAAGAGAACAAATTCCTTTTGTATGAAATGAAATAACTAGAGTTAGTATAGTCATATGGACACAACTTAGTTAATTCCTTACAATGGGTTGTAAGAAGGAAAAAAATGTAATGAAGAATTTTAAAAAATAGTGGTTGAATTATATTATTCAGGACAATTTGTAAAAGAATTAAGCAGCGATTATGGCATGTCAGGAGTAACAGTTTATAAATAGATTAAAACATATTCTCGTATCACATTAGTGGATAAAGATGAAATGATGCTAGAAGATCTAAAACGAATGAAAAAGAAAGGAATGAAATAAAAAAAGCTATGGCTATATTCGCGAGAAAATAAAAGATTAGGAAAGAGAGAGAAACAAAATGAAATTAGCAATTCAAACTAAAAATTTAACAAAGTCTTTTGCAGATCAACCCATTGTAAGGGATTTAAACCTATCTGTTCCTGAAGGAAGTTTATATGCTTTTATTGGACCAAATGGTGCAGGAAAAACGACAACTATGCGAATGTTATTAGGATTAATTCCATCAGATAAAGGAACGGTATTATTTAATGATAAAGATATAAAAGAATGGAAAGAGGAATTATTCGAAAATGTCGGTTGTTTTATTGACTCACCTACCTATTATCCTAATTTAACAGCATATGAAAACTTAGCATATGTACAAAAAATGATTAATAAACCCTTAGATGATATAGACAGAGTATTAAAGACTACAGGGATATATAAAGCAAAAGATAAAAAAGTTAAAAGTTTTTCTTTAGGAATGAAACAGAGGCTAGGTATTTCGTTTGCTATTCTCAATAATCCTAAAATATTGATTCTTGATGAGCCAACAAATGGATTAGACCCAGAGGGAGTACATGAAATAAGAAATTTATTGCTTCATTTAGTAAAAAATGAGGGGAAGACTATTTTTATTTCTAGCCATAATTTAGCTGAAATTGAAATGATAGCAGATCACATTGCATTATTAAATAGGGGGAGTGTAATCTATGAAGGGAAATTAGATAGTATTATTACTTCGGGAGAGTATATCGTTCATATTAATAATACGGATGCTACAGAAAGGATATTAAGTAACGAAGGCATACCTTATAGTATAGAAAAAGAAGGGGTATTTAAAATAGTAATCAATCAAGATGGTGTTCCTAATTTAACCAGAATATTAATTAGAAATGATATAGATATTTTTGAAGTTAGCCCCAAAAAACAAACATTAGAAGAAGTATTTTTATCTTTAACTAAACAAAAGGAGCTTTTATAATCATGCAATTTATCATTAAAAGCCTAAATGGCGAGATGAAGAAAATTGGTGGGAGAAAATTATTATTACTTTCTTTGCTTTTTTCATTATTATCAAGTTTTTTGTGTATAAGTTATTTTATGTATAACAAGAATCATCCTGACATGTTTCAACCCAAAAATCTTATAGCACTTACAATGAACTTTAATACACTAACGTTAATCATTTTTTCTGCTTGTATGTGGTATTTTATCATTTCTTCGGAAAATAAATATGGAACTTGGGCCATTATTTATACTAAGCCTATTTCGAAATTTAAATTATTAATATCTAAAAATTTATTGTTTCTGCAGTTCTATTTCGTCTTTACTATTTTTAATTTTTTAATTATAGGTATTTATACTTGTTTGAATCAATATGAAATATCAATGCCCTATTTTTTAAAAATGATGATACTTTGTACTTTTTTATCCTTAACAATACCATATTCGCAATTGCTATTTCATCTAATTATAAAAAAAGGGATTCTTGCCGCGTCTTTGTCAGTTATTTGGATTTTCCTTATCGTAACATATGGATTGTTCCCTGTAATATTCACAAAGATATTTCCAATATTTTATGCATTTAATATAGTAAATGACTTAGTTTTTAAAGAAACAACTATTTTATTGTATCTCGCAATCTCTTCAGTATATATTCTAGGGATAATGTTATTATCTGTGAGTTTTAAGTATTATACATATGAATAATAAAGGGTGAAAAAATGGGTATTATAGGTGAATATAAAAAAAGTCTTAACAATGGATTGTATATCCTGCTACTCGTATTTCTTTTGATGCCAATTAGTTTTCAAGTCTTTCTAACATTACTTGCCCAATTAAAAGATGGCATTGCAATGTATATAGCGATTATGAGCCTTTTTTGTAGACTATTTTTACCTATTTCTATAGGTCTATTAGTATCATTTTCTTTTGTAAACGAATTTAGAAGAAAAGGGTATATGTCCGCTATTTATCATGGGATCACTTTGAAAACTATATTAATTAATAAGTTTTTGTTTTGTTTAATAACTATTTTTTGCTATTTAATATGTGCTTTAATCATAACTAGCTTACCAATAGTATTAACAGTAGATAATCCCGGCACTGTTTATCAAAGTGTAAGTTTATCTATACTTTTTATGGTAATTAGCTCTTTAATTATAGTTAATCTTCATTTTCTAATAAATATAATATTTTATAAAATACCATTACTTTCATTAATAGTAGGGTTTATAGGTGGGCTCGGAAGCTTTTTTATCTCCTCGACAAAGTATTGGATACTATTCCCTTGGTCATACCCAGTTAGAAGTCTTTATTTTGATAGTATCGAAATGGAATATTTGTATATCATTGTAATTGTATGCTTCTTATCGTTAATAATTTGTATAGTTACGTTGTCTATTTTATATAGTAAAAAATCAATGAGATGGAATTAAATTTATATTGTAATTGTTTCATAGATCAAATACAAAGGTTCTTTCCGTTGAAAATCCACTTTTTATATGGACAAATATGCAATCTATTGAATGCTTATTGAATAAAATATAGAGAAGTTGTACAACCCTACATTCTTTTGTTTTTTACTATAATCTAAGCTTAAAGGAGGTGAATGGTTTTGTCTTTTCCGAATATCCCTAATATAACACCGCGAATTTCGATTACTACAGCCCAGACTGTTCCATTGCTTTTGGCTTCCATTGCTTTAGAAGAATTAGCTTTAGCTCATATTGTCAACGCTGAGGCTGAAAAGCTTCAATTTGTTCTCGGAACATTACCGTCAGGAAGAACACTTTCTCCTCCTGTCGTTTCGTTATCCAATCTTCTTGCTATCGACTCAAGTGTTCAAAGAACACTTCGTGACGTTATCAAGAAGGAAATGCTCTTGGAATTCAAATTCGAAAATGTTCTGGATTTATTAGCAACTGTACCTCCTACTCCTCCATCCACAGTAACTGTTACATTGAATGCTGATCTAACTACGATATGCGCTTCTGGAACAGGGCCTAATACTTCGGTTCTTACTGGTCAAGTGTTGGTAGATGGAAGTCCCCCTCCAGCAGGTACACCTGTTTCCTTTACAGTATCTGCTCTTGGTACCGTATCCCCTAATCCTGCATTTACAGATGCGCTTGGCAACTTTAGTGCCATTTTCACAGCTACTGACGGACCTGGGATGGCAGCTGTTATCGCTACTGCTTTCGGAGTAAGTAGTACTCCTGTCACTATTACTATTATTAATAACTGTAATGTCTTAGCTGCCTTTACTTTCGGTCCTCCTGGGGTTACAGTATGTTCTTTTGGAACAGGACCTAATACTACAACTCTTTCTGGTCAAGTGTTAGTTGATGGAGGTGTACCCGTTGCTGGTATTCCTGTTTCATTTTTAGTAATGCCTCCTGCTTTGGGGACGGTATCTCCTACTTCTACTACTACTGATGCTTCAGGAAACTTTTCCACAGTTTTCACAGCTATTGATGGGCCTGGGATACCAACTGTTATCGCTACACTTCCTACTTTTGGAGCAACCATTAGCATTCCTATTAACATTATCAACTGTTCAGGGTAACTATGATTTTATCTATTGTTGTATATGTATTGAATGATTCCATAAAAGAATTTACTACTCCTACTTTTTCTAGACAGGTATTGATAGATGATAGAAATAAAACAAGCTGAATGAATAAAATGTCACCTATAGAATATATAAATACAAATTAAAAAATCGACATAAAAACCTTCTTTCTTTTTAGGCGGGCGAGAGGATCTGGCCGTGCATAGAAGCGGTCAGGACCTTTTCCTGCCACATGCGAGGTTTAAAACAAAGGGAGCAAGCAAGTGCAGGTCATGTTGTATTCTGCATAGCAGCGACTTATATGTTGAAAAATTAAAATGGATATATAGACACTTAAAAAAGTCTATTCTATAGGGGATTTCTTGTATGATAGGAGAAAAATTAGATTGGAGAAATATATTAAAAAGGGGAAATTCGTCGTTAAATTATAACCTTTTTTTCAATTTTGAACGAAGTATACTAAATAAAGAATAGGAGAGAACGACTTTAAGAAGAAACCTAAATAATAGAATTGGAATTAGTTAGTTAGGAATACATATAACAAAGGAGCGAATTATAATGGAAGATTTACAGAAATGGATTGAAGTGGATGCATATATTACAAAGCAGTTATTACCTGCAGATGAAACTCTTGAGAATGTATTGGAAGCAAATTCTAAGGCAGGATTACCTGCAATAGATGTTGCTCCGAATCAAGCAAAATTCCTTCACTTACTAGCGCTAATAAAAGGAGCGAAAAGAATATTAGAAATTGGAACATTAGGAGGATATAGTACGATTTGGCTGGCACGAGCTTTACCAGCAGACGGGCGTTTAATTACGCTTGAATCAGAGGTATATCACGCTGACGTTGCAAAATCAAATATAGCCAGTGCGGGGTTATCCAATTTAGTAGAAGTACGAATTGGACCTGCTCTCGAAACATTGCCGAAATTACATGATGAGGGAGTCGGCCCATTTGACTTCATTTTTATTGATGCAGATAAACAAAACAACTCGGAATATGTAAAGTGGGCACTCAAGTTATCTCGAAAAGGTACAGTAATTATAGGGGACAATGTGGTTCGCAAAGGAGAGGTAGTGAACGCTTCTAGTACTGATTCTAATGTTCAAGGAATTCGTTGCTTTTTTGATACTCTTGCATCTGAATCACAACTATCTTCAACGGCAATACAGACTGTGGGAAGTAAAGGATATGATGGATTTGCGATAGGAGTAGTTTTGTAATAATTGGTGAAAAAGGAGCATAATAAATTGCTCTTTTTTGTTTACGGTTATAAGGGTTTTTATGTTTTTAGTCAGTTATATACAAGAAATATGGATACAAAAAATACACTTTTTTATATATTATACATATAATTACATTAGACCGGTAGTCGGTCTAATTGAAAGGAGCTAATGGATGCGAATTGTAAAAGAGCATGAAGAACGCAGAAATGAAATTTTAGATACCGCAGAAAAATTGTTTGTTTCTAAAGGATATAGGAAAACGACCGTAAACGATATTCTGCAGGAAATCGGTATTGCAAAAGGAACATTTTATCATTATTTCAAATCAAAAGAGGAAGTAATGGATGCTATTATTATGCGAATTATAGATGCAGATGTAGCGGCAGCAAAAAAGATTGCTTCAGATCCTAACATCCCTGTACTTGATAAATTATTTCATATTTTAATGGCACAAGCACCAAAATTTGGGGGAAACAAAGAAAAAATGATTGAGCAATTTCATCAACCAAGTAATGCTGAAATGCATCAGAGAAGTTTAGTTCAGTCTATTGTACATTTAACACCTGTTTTGACGGAGGTGATTAAGAAAGGAATCAATGAAAATGTTTTTGTGACAGATTATCCACAAGAAACAATAGAATTTTTACTAGCTTCTGCACAAGTAATATTCGATGAAGGGTTGTTTCAATGGCAGCCTCACGAAGCGATGCAAAGAGCAAAGGCGTTTATTAACATGATGGAGATGACTCTTGGTGCTAAAAAAGGCAGTTTTGATTACATTTTAGATATTTTAATGGGACAGTCTGAAAATGGCCAATAAGATCACGGGAAAATGTAGGGCAAGTTTCTTCATAAATATTAATATACTTGTCTCTACATTTAGCTTTAGTATTTTATACAAAATTATAGACCGGTAGTCGGTCTAATTCCTTAATGAAAGGTGTATATATTATGCGAAATAATAGCAATATAAAGCCTTTTCCTAAAGCTTTTAATTTAATGGTAATGGGACAAATCATATCAGTATTAGGTTCTTCTCTCTTACGTTTTGCTTTATCTCTCTATGTGTTGGACATAACAGGCCGGGCGGACATATATGCGACTTTGTATGCCGTATCGAATGTACCACTTTTGTTATCACCTCTTGGCGGGGCTATTGCTGACAGATTCAACCGCCGCAACTTAATGGTGATTTTTGATTTTGCAAGCAGTACCATTGTATTTTGTTTTCTTTTGTTGTTAGCAGCTGGTAATACTTCTGTGATACTGATCAGTGTTGTTATGATTTTACTAGCGATGATTAGCGCCATGTATTCGCCAGCTGTCATGGCAAGTGTTCCTTTGTTAGTTACGGAAAATAAGCTGGAGCAGGCGAATGGTATCGTGAATGGCGTTCAAGCACTATCAAGCGTAGCAGCTCCTGTTTTAGGTGGAGTATTGTATGGTATTGTAGGTTTAGAAATGCTTGTTGTGATGAGTTGTATCGCTTTTTTCTTAGCCGCAGTATTAGCAATGTTTATTCATATCCCGTTTGTTAAAAGGGAACACGATGGACATATTATATCGACAATCGTAAAAGACTTAAAAGTAGGGTGCATCTATGTAGTTAAACAGCCTTTTATTTTGAAATGTATAATCCTTGCAGCTTTTCTCAACTTAATTCTCACACCGTTGTTTGTTGTTGGCGGCCCCATCATTTTACGAGTAGTCATGAAAAGTAGTGACACAATGTATGGTATTGGAATGGGGCTCATAGATTTTGCTACAATTTTAGGGGCATTATCCATCGGTTTTTTTGCAAAAAAGATGCAAATGAAAAAACTGTATCTTTGGTTTCTCATAATGGCCTTATTGATTGTACCAATGGCTTTATCGATTACACCTCTTGTACTTAGCTTCGGATACTATCCATCATTTATACTCTTTATCTTGTGTGCAATCCTTATTGCGATGGTGATGATTATTATCTCTATTTTTGTCATTACCGCTGTGCAAAAGAAAACACCCAATGAAAATTTAGGGAAAGTCATGGCAATTATTACGGCTGTTTCACAATGTATGGCACCTGTAGGTCAGGTCATATATGGTGTCATATTTGAAGCTTTTAGTATAAAGGTTTATGTTCCTATACTGTTTGTAAGTATTGCGATGATTGTAATGACCGTTGTAGTGAAAATGGTATTAAGAAATGAGGGGGAAATAACATCTCCTAAAGGAACGAAGGATATACAAAGTGGTATTTGAATTGCAATCTTTAGGTTTCGGATATCTATAGAGTTATGAAAAAATAAACGTGTATAAAATCCATTATCTATTTAGCATAAGGATTTTATACACGTCTATAAATGATTATTTATTAGGTTCTACATGCTTGCTTCGCATTGCAAAGTAAATAGGAAGACCTAAAGCGGTTAAGCCGATACCACATAATGCTAGCAACGTTTGTGTGAAAAGAGTATTAATAACGATAAATGATCCGCCTAAAATGGAAATTATAGGGATAATAGGGTATAGCGGTACTTTGTAAGGACGCACAAGATCTGGTTCTCTTTTACGTAAAATGAATACTGCTACGAAAGTCATTGTATAGAATATCCATATAACAAACACTAACATATCTGTTAATGTGTTGAATCCACCGATAACCATCATGATAATCGAAACACATAACATAAAGATTCCAGAATTATAAGGAACGTGGCCATTTTTAGATAATGTTGCAAACCATTTACTAAACGGTAGTTTATTTTCTAATGCCATTGCATAAGGGATACGCATTCCTGTCATGATATATCCATTGATTGTTCCAAATACGGAAATTAAAATACCGATTGTAACTAATTTTCCTCCCATTGCTCCAAATAAAATTGTCGCTACTTGAGATGCAGGTGTATCAGTTCCTGCAAGTGCTGTTGCAGACATTACCATAAGGAAAGCAATATTAATGAGTAAGTAAACAACCATAACAGTAGATAATCCGATTACGATTGCTTTAGGTAAGTCTCTTTTAGGGTTTTTCATTTCTCCAGCGATATTTCCTACATGAATCCATCCATCATAAGCAAACATTGTTGCAAGTAAGCCAGATCCAAGTGCAGAAATAAATGATTTACCTGGTCCTGCTTCAACTGGAAACAGTTGTAGAGTTACATCGCCTTTATGCAATAATCCAAAAATAATAAGTAATGCTAAAGGAACTAATTTACAAATAGTTGATACCATTTGAATTCCGCCGGCAGCTTTCGCTCCTAAGGAGTTCATAAAGGTTACGAAAGCTGCAGTAATAATGGCAACTCCAATAATCATCAATTTATGTTCATTCGCATTTAATCCAAATAAACTAACTGCTTGTGTTCCGAAAATAATTGCAAGTGCTGCAATATTGGCAGGGAAGTAAATAACAGTTTGTGCCCAGCCTAGTAGGAAAGCAGTTAAGTTTCCATAAGTGCGTTTTAGATATGCCATCATTCCACCTGTTTCAGGAATAGCTGCTGAAAGCTCGGCTGCAGTTAAACCTGAGCAAACAGTTAAGATTCCTCCAATTACCCATGCGAGTAATCCTAAACTTGCTGACCCAGTTACGCCGTATAATGCAGTAGGTTTAAAAAATACACCTGCTCCAATAACAGTACCAATAACAGTGGTTAATGCTGCGAAGAAGCCAATCTCTTTTTTTAGTTGTTCTTGTGACATCATAATCACTCCTGTTTCGCAAAATACATACAATCTCTAATGAATTCATTTTTGTCTCAATTTTAATAGTATACCCTCTCATTTTTTTAATAGTGCTTTATATTGTAAGATTTAATTTTATTTGTGATATCATTCACAAGTTTATAGAAATATATACGTCTTATAAAGGTATTTCCATATTATTCAATGTGAAGATGTTCACAAATGTAAATAAAAAAATAAAATTGCGGTTTATTTGAATTCATAAGAGATGTTACTCGTGACAAAGTCTAGCATACTTAAAAAGTGGTTTCAATGCTTCTTTGTAAGAAAAAATTTATTTTAAATATAAAAAAAAACATTTTGTGAACTATTTCACAGAGTGTTGACTCATCATTTTTCTAAGTGTATCTTGTAGGTGTGAACAGCGATCCAGACAAACGAGGAAATGTAAGAACGTTTGTCTGGATCGTATAAAAATAATGTAATGGTGTATATTACATTTTAAAAGTAAAAGGATGTGGCAGCATGAAAATTGGCGTAGTAAAAGAAATTAAAAAAGGTGAAGCTCGTGTAGGGATGACACCAGAAAATGCCCAGAAATTAATTGAAGCTGGACATGAAGTATTAATAGAAAAAGATGCTGGTCTAGGATCAGGTTATACAAATGAAGAATATACAAATGCAGGTGCTACTTTAGTTAATCAAGAGCAAGCCTGGGATGTTGATATGGTAGTAAAAGTAAAAGAACCTTTAGTGGAAGAATATAAATATTTTAAGAAAGACTTAATTGTTTGGGGATTTTTACATTTAGCAGCTTCAAAAGAGTGTGTGGAAGCGATGAGAAAAGCGGGAACAACAGCTATTGCTGGAGAAACAATTAGTGAAAATGGAGTTTTAACATTATTAAAACCGATGAGTGCAATTGCTGGGCGTCGTGCAGTGTTTATGGGAGCTTATTATTTAGAAAAACAACATGAAGGAGAAGGTATTTTATTATCAGGAATAGAAGGTATTCCAGCTGGTAATGTTGTAATTTTAGGCGGAGGTAACGCTGCAATTAATGCTTGTGATATGGCCGTTGGAATCGGTTGCCACGTAACGATTTTAGAGTTAAATCAAACACAAATTGCTTATTTAAAAGAAAAATACGCAAATGATCAAGTTGAAGTTATCGAATCTACTACTGAAAACTTAGAGAAAGCTATTAAAACTGCAGATTTATTTATTTCAACAATTTTAATTCCGGGTGCTAGACCACCAAAAATTGTGAAAGAGTACATGATTCAGTCCATGAAGCCGGGCAGTGTTGTTGTTGATATTTCAATCGATCAGGGTGGAACGATTGAAACGATTGATCACTATACAACACATAATGATCCTGTATTTATTAAGCACGATGTCATTCATTATGCTGTACCAAATATGCCAGGGGCAACTCCACGTACTTCTACTATGGCATTAGCGAATGGAAATATCGATTATTTATTAGCGATTGCGAACGATGGTTTAGAAGAGACGATTCAAAACAAACCTTCATTAGTACATGGTATCAATATTTATAAAGGAACCATCACTTATGAAAATCTAGGAACAACGTTAGGGTTAGATTATAAACAATTGAAAGAAGTGTTATAATATGATTACTAAAACTTTGCCGCTAAATATTGATGATATTAAAAATGCCAAACAAATTCTTGATAGAAACGCTCGTAAAACACCGCTTGTTAAATCCTTTTATTTAACAAGTAAAACAGGCGGGGAAATATATTTAAAATTAGAAAATATGCAATTAACAGGATCATTTAAATTTCGCGGGGCATTCAATAAAATTTCTACTTTAACAGATGAAGAAAAAGCTCGTGGAGTTATTGCTTGTTCTGCTGGTAACCATGCCCAAGGTGTTGCGTTATCTTCACATTTACTTGGAATTAAAAGTAAAATTGTAATGCCAACTTCTGCTCCAAAAGCGAAAGTTGAAGCAACGAGAGGATACGGCTCAGAAGTCATTTTATATGGTGATACGTTTGATGATGCAAAAGCAAAATGTGAAGAAATTATAAAAGAAACTGGAGAAACATATTTACATCCATATGATGATGTACAAGTTATGGCAGGTCAGGGAACAATTGGCCTCGACATTCTTGATGATATGTGGGATGTTGATACTGTAATTGTACCTATTGGCGGCGGCGGAATTATTGCTGGTATCGCGGTAGCACTTAAAACTTTTAATCCTTCAATTAATATAATCGGTGTTCAAGCTGATAATGTTCATGGAATGAAAGCTTCGTATGATAAAGGTGAAATTGTAGAGCATTATGAAGCACCAACTATTGCTGATGGTTGCGCAGTAAAAATTCCAGGAAACTTAACTTTTGAAATCGTAGAAGAATTAGTAGATGATATTGTAACTGTATCAGAAGATGAGTTAGAAGTAGCTATGAAAGATTTATTACAACGCGGAAAAGCTGTTGTAGAAGGCGCAGGAGCATTAGCGACAGCTGCTCTTCTTGCTGGTAAAGTTGATTCCTATATAAAAGGAAAAAAAGTAGTAGCGATTATTTCTGGTGGAAATGTTGATTTAACTCGTATTTCTAGCGTATGTGAGCATTTCTTTGCGAATGAAGTAAAGTAATAATCTAAAATTTGTTAAATAAAAAATGAGACTAAGAAATATGTTCATAGAACACGAGAAGAGCTAAGAGAAATCCTCTTAGCTTTTCTTAATAAGAGGGGGGTAAGTCTTATAGTTAATCTATTTAAAAAGAAATCTGTTGCCCAATTGTTAAGAGAAAGTCAAAGTAAGACTTTAACGAAAACATTAGGGGCGTTTGATTTAACAATGTTAGGTATTGGTGCGATAATTGGTACAGGAGTTCTTGTGCTCACTGGATTGGTTGCGGCAAGAGATGCTGGACCAGCAGTGATTTTTTCATTTATGATTGCAGCAATTGTTTGTGGATTTGCAGCTTTATGCTATGCCGAAGTCGCTTCTACACTTCCGGTATCAGGTAGTGTATACACATATTCATATGCAACAATTGGAGAGTTTGTAGCACATTTAATGGGATGGACGTTACTATCCGTATACGTTGTAACAACCGCAGCAGTAGCTGGTGGATGGACTGGGTATTTTCACAACTTAATAAGTGGATTTGGATTAGAGATACCGAAAGCATTATTAACAATCCCATCACAGGGCGGTATTGTGAATTTGCCAGCAGTAATGATTACACTTGTACTAACATGGTTATTATCACGTGGGACGAAAGAAAGTAAACGTGTGAATAATGCAATGGTGTTAATTAAAATTTGTATTGTTATATTATTTATTGCCGTTGGTGTGTTCTATGTAAAACCAGCAAACTGGATTCCATTTGCACCGTATGGCTTAAGCGGCGTTTTTGCAGGAGGAGCGGCTGTATTCTTTGCTTTCTTAGGATTTGATGCGCTAGCAACTTCAGCAGAAGAAGTAAAAAATCCGCAGCGCGATCTACCAATCGGTATTATTGCATCATTAGTAATTTGTACAATTATTTATGTCGCAGTGTGTCTTGTAATGACTGGAATGGTATCTTATAAAGAATTAGATGTACCAGAAGCAATGGCTTATGTATTAGAAGTTGTGGGACAAGATAAAGTGGCAGGCATAATTGCATTCGGAGCTGTAATTGGAATTATGGCGGTAATCTTCGCTTACATTTATGCAACAACACGCGTATTCTTTGCGATGAGCCGTGATGGTTTATTGCCAGAAGCTTTCGCGAAAATCAATAAAAAAACGGAAGCGCCGTCGTTTTCAACTTGGTTAACCGGAATGGGTAGTGCTTTAATTGCTGGATTTATTGATTTGAAAGAGTTATCAAATTTAGCGAATATTGGGGCACTCTTAACGTTTGCGATGGTGGGGGTATCTGTTATCATTCTTCGTAAAAGGCATCCAGACTTGCAGCGGGGATTTATGGTACCACTTGTACCGCTTGTACCGATTATTTCAATTGTATGTTGTTTATTTTTAATGGTTAACTTGCCTTTAACAACGTGGTTGTATTTTGGAATTTGGTTAGCAATTGGAGCATTTGTATACTTTGCTTATTCAAAAAAACATAGTCATTTGAGAAAAGAAACTATTTCAGAAGATAAATGTAAAGGAATAAATTGAAGAGAAAAGTTTTTTGTATACTTGCATGTTATTTCATGCCCCAAAATATATTACTATTTTTGAAGAAGTGCAGTTTGTAATCTATTTAATAGTAAAGTCTACTATACGAGAATATGTCATAATAATTTTAATATTTACCTATCGTTCGAAGCGTCTTCAAAAAAGTCTAATGGAGTTGGCAGTATACATCAATATATAAAGTGAAACTTCCATTAATGGGGGGATTCTTCATCCCCCACTGATGGAAAGCCCTCACCAATCGGGCTTTTACGGGCAGTTGTCCCCCACCTATCTTCTTCGTTTCTCTCTAAATCTGAAGGTGGGGGTCTTACTGCCCGTTAATGCGGGATAAATTCATTTTGATTTTTTCAGTATATAAGTGCTGCTAGGGAGAAAAAAGTGCCTTGCACTCGTTTTCTCCCTTTGTTTTCAGCATTGCCCGCGGCAGGAAAAGGTTCTGACCGCAACTGTGCATCATGGCTAGATGCTTTTGTCCATCTAAAAAGAAAAGGGTTTATATGCATGGCCAGATGCTCTCGCCCCCCTAAAAAGAAAGAGGGTTTATATGTGGATTTTTTAATTTGTATTTATATAGATAAGAATGACCGGTCTTTCTTTGATTATTAAACTTGTAATAAGGTATAATACAATGTAGTGAATAAATGTGACATCTTCAATTTGTCTTTTTTGTGAACAATATGAAATATAATGAAAAATTGTTGAAGAAACAGCATATTTTATATTACTATTTTTTATGTAGATTCAAAGTTGAAAGAGAGTGGAACAAGTATGGGACGTAAGTGGAACAATATTAAAGACAAAAAAGCGTCAAAGGATGCAAATACGAGTCGTATTTATGCAAAGTTTGGACGTGAAATTTATGTAGCAGCAAAACAAGGGGAACCAGATCCAGAATCTAACCAGACTTTAAGAGTTGTACTTGAACGTGCAAAAACGTACAGCGTACCGAAAACAATTATTGACCGTGCGATTGAAAAAGCAAAAGGCGGTTCAGAGGAAAGCTATGACGAACTTCGTTATGAAGGCTTCGGACCAAATGGATCAATGGTAATCGTAGATACATTAACAAATAACGTGAACCGTACTGCAGCAGATGTACGTGCTGCATTTAGCAAAAATGCTGGTAACATGGGAGTAAACGGATCAGTAGCGTATATGTTTGATGCAACTGCTGTTATTGGTCTTGAAGGTAAGACAGCAGATGAAGCACTTGAAATCTTAATGGAAGCAGATGTAGATGTGCGTGACATCTTGGAAGAAGAGGAAGCAGTTATCGTTTATGCAGAGCCGGATCAATTCCATGCAGTGCAAGAGGCATTTAAAAATGCTGGCATAACTGAATTTACAGTTGCAGAACTAACAATGCTTGCACAAAGCGAAGTAACACTTCCAGAAGATGCACAAGTAAAATTTGAAAAAATGATCGATGCATTAGAAGATTTAGAAGATGTTCAGCAAGTGTACCACAATGTTGATTTAGGTGAATAATATAACAAGGCAGACCTTAAAGCTTGATAAATCAAGGTTTGTATCATTATGATAGCCTAAATTTACAGTGGAAAATATTGTCAATTATGATAAACGTGACGATATTAACCGTAATTAATTACGATAAACGCTTTCTCATGGGTAGATTGTAAAATCACTCATTGAGGAGGCGTTTTTTTGTTATTAAAAGATTTATTAAAAGAATTTTTATTCCATGTACAAATCAAAGGACATACTCCTAGAACATTAAAAAGTAGGAAAACTAATATCACTGCTTTTTTTTAATATCTTGAAAATAAATTTGAGGTAATCGAGCTGGAAGAAATCAAAGCTTTGCATATTAAACAGTATGTCTACCATTAAGCTTCCATAAAGAATATCGACAAATTAATGGAAGAAGGAATAACTGAGGATTTTTTAACAAGAAAATTATGATTGCATTCGCTGAAAAATTGTTCGTCTTTATGTGTTTGAATGGAACTTACCTTCAATTCAAACAAGGTTATGAATCTATGATTGAAGATGTTAAAAAATCGTATCATCAAAAAATTGAACAAAATGTTAATGAGGAATTAGCAGGGTTATCATGGAACATGTAAAAACGAGCCATACTATAGGTTCGTTTTTTTAGCACTTATTTTGCATACAGAATTATTTTCACTTGTAAATAGATGATAGTATTATATAATGAAAACAATGTTTTACCAATAAACGGTAATGGAGAGGGTGGGATAAATAAACAAACAAAACGTATCATCGGCAATGGACGTATTAACGAATTTATTCTATGTACATCAAGATACATATATGGGAATCAAAACTATGGAATTTTATGTGGAGATTAGATTACTATAAGATGAAAGATTAATAGCGAATGCACTCGAGGCAAAAAAATCGTTCGATTAGATTAATGTTATAAAACTACTTAATGTGACATCTACCGAACGAATTGAGAATATACTTAGGGGGAATTTCAAGTGAAAACATTTGGTAAAGTATTATTAGCAGGAACTTTAGCTTTAGGCGGTTTAACGGTGATGAATTTAGAAACACTAAAAGCACATGCAGATGAAAACTGTCGTTACATCTGTGGTCCTAGCGAAACGGTGAACAATTTCACGATTCAATTACATGCTACGGAACACCATATGGGGCAAAATATCATCGTAAAAACTACCAATGATAAAGCTTATGATGTACATTACAAAGCTTCTATCGAAAAGCAATACGCAACTGGTTGGGGTTATTATGATGCTGATTTCAACTGGGGTTCTATGTTACCAGCTGGGACAAATGAAGAAATTATCGTTTCAACAGGCAATGGCGAATCAATTTCGGAAACAGGCACGTTCCGTGTGAAAATTGAAGTCACAAATGTTGACGGTTCAATTGACACAATTTACACAGCGCCAGTTAAATTGTTAAATTAAATAATAATTATGGTGATATAAAAAGAAGGTTCGTAATAGTATTACGAACCTTTAACTGTAAAGAAAAGTAACAAAGGCTTATAATAAATAAAGATAGATAAAAAGGAGTGAGGTAGTATGAAAAAAGAAATTATCGAACGTTTTACAAGATATGTTAAGGTGGATACACAATCTGATGCAGAAAGTCATACTGTACCATCAACGCCTGGCCAAATTGAATTTGCGAAGCAACTAGTAGAAGAGCTGAAAGCAA
Organism: Bacillus bruguierae; assembly: GCF_037104725.1. Taxonomy (NCBI): domain Bacteria; kingdom Bacillati; phylum Bacillota; class Bacilli; order Caryophanales; family Bacillaceae; genus Bacillus; species Bacillus bruguierae. Next base: position 165,622 of record NZ_JBAWSX010000009.1, read on the forward strand.
TTGGATTATCGGAAGTAACGATGGATAAGAATGGCTACGTGATGGCGACGCTTCCTCCAAATACGGACAAGCAGGTTCCTGTAATTGGATTTTTAGCTCATTTGGATACAGCTACGGATTTTACAGGGAAGAATGTTAAGCCGCAAATTCATGAAAATTTTGATGGGAAGGCAATTACGTTAAATAAGGAGCTAGGTGTTGTATTAACACCAGAATTATTTCCAGAGCTCCCATCTTATCAAGGTCATACATTAATTACAACCGATGGAACAACGCTCCTTGGTGCAGATGATAAAGCGGGCATTGCAGAAATTATGACAGCAATGAATTATTTATTACATAAACCACAAATTAAACATGGGAAAATTAGAGTAGCATTTACACCTGATGAAGAAATTGGCCGCGGTCCATCTCATTTTGATGTAGAAACTTTTGGGGCTTCATTTGCGTATACAATGGATGGAGGTCCGCTAGGTGGATTAGAATATGAAAGCTTTAATGCTGCTGGTGCCAAGCTCACTTTTAAAGGGAATAGTACTCATCCTGGAACAGCTAAAAATAAGATGGTAAATGCCAATAAGCTCGCGGTGGAATTTCACGGGCAACTACCGGTAGAAGAAGCACCGGAATATACAGAGGGATACGAAGGATTCTATCACCTTATTTCTATAAATGGTGATGTGGAGCGAAGTCAATCTACTTACATTATTCGTGATTTTGACCGCGAAAATTTTCATGCTCGAAAAGAGAGAATAACAGCCATTACAAAACAGATGCAAGAGAAGTATGGTACAGAAAATATTATTCTTGAGATGAATGATCAGTATTACAATATGCTTGAAAAAATTGAACCGGTGAAAGAAATTGTTGATATTGCATATGAAGCAATGAAAAATCTTGATATCGAACCAAATATTCAACCAATTCGCGGAGGAACTGACGGTTCGCAGTTATCGTATATGGGTTTACCGACACCAAATATTTTTACTGGTGGGGAAAACTACCACGGTAAATTTGAATATGTATCTGTAGATAATATGGAAAAAGCCGTTCAAGTTATTATTGAAATTGCACGATTATTTGAAGAAAAAGCTTAAAAGACAAAACCCCGAATAGTGTTCCTATTCGGGGTTTTGGATTATATAGAATTATTTATATAAATCCGTATTAATTTTTTAGAGTGTAATGGATAAAGAACTCGCCATAAAGTGAGACTTCCATTTTATCTTACCTCTTTTATAGGGTTCGTTGTTCAAAAATTAGTAGGTGTAAAAGAAAAAGATTTATGAGGAATATGGATTTCTAACTATTATTTTCTATTTTTTGTTAAAACTTTGCAAATTATTCTTGAAATAATTTTAGTCTATGCATATAATCAATAGTGATAATAATTATCATTATCACTATTGATGGTTAAGGGGGATTAAAAGATAATATGTTTAATAGGTAAAGTGAAGAATGTGCGTGTCAATATTGGCGAATTGTACTGCAATACATAGATAAGAATACTATTTTATTAGATTGACAAAGTTATAAATTTTTATTTTTGAAAGGAGCACTTTTTAATATGAACAAAAAGTTATTTACACTAGGAATGGTTACAGTATTAAGTTTAGGTCTTGCTGCATGTAATAGTGCAGAAAAAAGCTCAAGTGAGAAGAAAACGGAAAGTGTAGAAGCTACAGCAAAGAAAGATGAAAAACAGAAAATCACATACCTTGGTAAAGAATATACAGTACCTGCAAAAGTAACAAAAATTGCAACAGCTAGTTTAGAATCAATGGAAGATGCAGCCATACTTGGAGTGAAACCAGTAGCTGCAATTACAGTAGGTGGGAAAATACCTGACTATTTAGCTAAAGATTTAAAAGGTGCAGAATCTATTGGTGAAAAAATGCAGCCGAATTTTGAAACACTACTTAAATTAAAGCCAGATGTTATTACATCTAGTTCTAAATTCCCAGCAGAGACAGCGGAAAAATTTACAAAAGTAGCACCAACATTCCCTGTTTCTCATATTTCAACACATTGGGAAGATAACCTAAAATTAATGGGTGAGCTAACTAGTAAAAAAGATAAAGCGGAAAAAATTATAAAAGATTATAAAGCGGATGCTGCGAAAACGAAAGAAAAAGTAGCAGATAAATTAAAAGATAAAAAAGTTGTTGTAATAAGATTGAGAGAAGGAAGCATTAATCTGTATCCAGAAGATGTTTATTTCAATCCAGTAATTTATAAAGATTTAGGCTTAACGGCTCCTGAAGCGATTAAAGCAGTTAAAAAGCAAGAAAAAATTGCTTTAGAAAAGTTTGCAGAAATGAATCCGGATTATATCTTTGTTCAATTTGAAGGAAGCGAAAATAAAGATAATCCGAAAACGCTAGAAGATTTACAAAGCAATCCAATTTGGCAAAGTATTAACGCTGTAAAAGATAAAAAAGTATTCGTAAACGCTGTTGATCCGATGGCACAAGGCGGTACAGCTTGGAGTAAAACAGCTTTCTTAAAAGCTGCAGAAAAAAACTTATCTAAATAAATAGTAAGGTGCGTTGAATGATATGCGGAAAATGAATGCAGTACCAATGATGATTTTATGTTTGGCACCTGTGTTAATTTTATTAACGATTATGTTATCCATATTGTATGGAGCAAAAAATATTACTTTTGAAACAGCTTGGAATGCGCTATTCCATTTTGATTCAGGAAATGTAAATCATAATATTATTATTACATCTCGTTTACCGAGAGCAATTGGTGCGTTATTAGTAGGAGCATTTTTGGCCATATCAGGAGCACTTATGCAGGGGATGACAAGAAACTATCTTGCATCCCCTTCTATTATGGGTGTGACAGAGGGGTCAGTGTTTGTTATTACGATTTGTATGGTATTTATTCCAGGGATGTCTTCAGTGAATATGATTCTATATTCTATGCTTGGTTCGGCATTAGGAGCGGGAATTGTTTTTGGATTTGGTTCATTGCTTCGAAATGGATTATCGCCGGTTCGTTTAGCTATTATAGGAACTGTTATAGGAACATTTTTAAATAGTACGGCAATAGCAATTGCATCTTATTTCCAACTTTCTCAAAATGTTAGTTTTTGGTACAATGCGAAGTTGGATCAAATCGATCCGAAGATATTAAAATTATCTATTCCATTTGGTGTTATTGGTATTGTTTTGGCACTTGTGATTTCAAAATCTATTACAATTCTCTCGTTAGGAGAAGAGGTTTCGATTAATTTGGGCCAACGTACAAAACTTGTGAAAGTTGCTGCAATCCTATCTGTTGTTTGTTTAACAGGTACTGCTGTAGCTGTAGTTGGAAAGGTGGGTTTTGTAGGATTAATCATCCCTCATATTACTCGTTTTTTAATTGGAGTAGACTATAGGTGGATTATACCGTGTGCTGGTATAATAGGCGGAGTTTTTCTCGCTTTATGTGATGTATTGAGTAGATTTGTAAATTATCCATTTGAAACACCAATAGGGGTCGTTACTTCATTGATTGGAGTTCCTTTCTTCCTTTATTTAATTCGAACAAGAGGAGGAGAGAAACATGCATAGAGATTCATGGCAGTGTTATATGGTCACATTTAGTGTAATCCTGTTTTTAGTTATAGTTGCCATTTATATTAGTTTAACGAATGGTACATTTGATATGACAGTTATGGATATAATTCGGACGATATTTCGAATAAATCCTGTGCCTGAACATGATTTAGTTATATTTGATTTTAGGCTTCCCAGAATAGTAATTGCGGCGTTAGTAGGGTTTGGTCTTGGCGTTGCGGGAGCTGCTATTCAGGGAGTTACACGAAACGGATTGGCAGATCCAGGTATTTTAGGAATTAATGCGGGTGCAGGGGCGGCTATTGTTGTCTTTATGTTTTTCTTTCAAGGACAAATCAAGAGTACAGACTGGTTTTCTATTATGCTTCTGCCGTTATTTGGCTTGGCCGGGGGACTTGGTTCTGCAATCTTAATTTATATGTTTTCTTGGAAAGGCGGAAGATTAGATTCACAACGCCTATTATTAACAGGAATAGCAATTGGTTACGGTCTTAGTTCTTTCTCTGTATATTTATCTTTGAAAATGAAAGCTACTGATTTTGAAATGGCAGCAGTTTGGGTCTCAGGGAGCATATATAATGCAAATTGGAAATATATTATTGCGATGTTACCATGGTTAATTATTTTAGTGCCTATTATACAAAGGAAAGCATATTTACTCGATATGTTTCAACTAGAAGAGACGAGTATAAAAAGTCTCGGAATTTCAGTCGAAAAAGAGAAATCCATTTTATTATTAAGCGGTATTGGGATAGTGAGTGCTTGCGTTTCTGTTTCTGGAAGTATTGGATTTGCTGGGCTGATGGCACCGCATATTGCAAAACGTCTCGTTGGAATTCATCATAATCAAGTTATTCCGATATGTGGTGTGATTGGTATGTTACTTGTTATTGTTTCTGATTTTATTGCAAAGACTGTTTTCGCACCAATAGAGTTACCGGTTGGAATTGTCATTTCTATCATTGGTGTACCGTATTTTCTATATTTGTTATTTAAAGCGAAAGCGTAAAAGGAGTGAAGATGAGTGAGTGTTTTAAGTACAGAAAATTTAGAAACGAGCTATGAAAAGCTTACGGTATTTCGTGATTTAAATGTAGAAATACAAGAAGGAAAAGTGACGACGATTATTGGGCCAAATGGATGCGGGAAATCTACGCTACTAAAAACAATGGGGCGAATTTTAAAGCAGAAAAGTGGAAAGGTCTACTTGCAAGGACAAGATTTACATACCATTTCAACAAAACAAATTGCGAAGCAACTTGCGTTATTACCACAAAATCCAATTGCTCCATCAGAATTAAAAGTAGAAGAGCTTATTTCTTACGGACGATATCCGCATCGTAATAATGTGAATAAATTATTATCAAAAGATAAAGAAATGATTGAATGGGCAATGGAAATTACAAATACCACTCCTTTTCGCAACCGTCAAATTGGAAATTTATCAGGAGGACAAAGACAAAAAGTATGGCTAGCAATGGCTTTAGCACAAGAAACGGAAGTTTTACTATTAGATGAACCAACAACTTATCTTGATATGGCTCATCAGCTAGAAGTACTGCAAATTGTTGAACGATTGAACCAAGAACATAAATGTACAGTTGTTATGGTTTTACATGATATTAATCATGCAGCACGTTTTTCACATGAAATCATTACGATGAAAGCAGGGGAAATCATTAAGATTGGGAGCCCATTAGAAATCATTACAAATGAAGTATTGAAACGTGTGTTTCATATTGATGCAAGGGTAATGATAGATCCTTATAATGGTGCTCCGGTGTGCTTTGGGTATGATAGTGCATTACAAGAAGGATGTGCAAAAGTTTATGCAACAAATTAAACATGTAAGAGGAGGGCGACAATGCAGCCTGTACCAGAGACACAAAATGTCGTAATTTCTAACACAGAGCAATGGATGATGTATTCGAAAAGAGAAAATCGTCAGTATCAAATTTATATAGCAAAGCCGAAACAGCCAGAACCACCTTCAGGTTATCCTATTATTTATGTATTAGATGGGAATGCTTTTTTTCAAACGTTTGAAGAAGCTGTGCGCATCCAAGCAGTTAGATCTGAAAAAACAGGAATTGTACCAGCAATTATTGTTGGAATTGGCTATCAAATAAAAGAAAGTTTTTCTTCTACATATCGATTTTATGATTTCACTCCTCCAGCATCATCTCTTATTTTGCCGCCAAAACCAGATGGTAAACCGTGGCCGGTAACAGGGGGAGCGAATCATTTTTTAGAGTTTATTCAAGAAGAGCTAAAACCTGAGCTTACTAAATATTTTCCGATTGATACAAAGAGACAAACATTATTCGGCCATTCGTTAGGTGGGTTATTTGCTTTACATGTCTTATTTACAAACATACATGCATTTCAAACATACTTTATAAGCAGCCCTTCTATTTGGTGGAATAATCAATCCGTTTTAGAAAAAGAATCTAATTTTATAAATGAATTAAATAAAATAGATTCTGAGATTGGTGTATTTCTTACAGTGGGGTCATTAGAAAAAGATCATATGGTTCAAGATGTAAATGCGTTATCTGATCGATTATACAAGATGCGGCATAGCAGATTACGATTCTCGTTTCGTGAGGCTGAGGGAGAAAATCATGGATCTGTAGTACCGACTGTTTTAAGTCGGGCGCTACGTTTTATATTTCACCCATAAATAATAGAGATACTGTTTACTATTATTTATATAGTTTGGCTTTAAATAGTAAGAAAATAAGGTCATAGTGTATACACTATGACCTTATTTTTATGAATCAATTTGGTTTGTTTGTTCTTCTGCAATTTGTATTTTACTTGGCCAAAATGCAAATCGCCCAAGTAAAGCAGTGATAGCAGGTACTAAGAAAGGACGAACGATGAAGGTATCCATTAACACACCTAATGCAGTGATTAGCCCAAATTGTACAAGTACTTGAATTGGTAAGGTAGCAAGTACGGCAAAGGTAACAGCGAGTATTACACCTGCTGAGGTAATAACACGACTTGTTTCTTGAACCCCCTCTCGAATTGCTTGTTTTAGTGGCATTGTTTTTCTTTTTTTCCAAATTCTTGAGATCATAAAGATGTTGTAATCTTCACCAAGAGCAACTAAAAATACAAAGGAGTACAGAGGGATAGCGCCTTGAATTGCTTCTGCTCCCATTATATGATGAATAATTAACCACCCGAGTCCTAGAGCTGAAGCAAATGATAGTATAACAGTAGCCATTAAATACAGCATAGCTGTAATAGAGCGTAAGTATACAACGAGTAATAGCGAGATAAGACCAATGATAATCGGGATGATTAGGCTTGAATCTTTATTGCTTGTTATCATTGTGTCATATTGAGTAGCAGTTTGACCGGCAATCCAAACTCTCGAATGTACGTCTGTTATACCAGTTTTCATTAAAGCGTCTTCAGCTGCTTTGTGAAATTTAGGAATTTCGTTCATTGCTTCAGGCGAATATGGATTAATAGCAAAATTCACATGATATACTTTTAAATTTTCATGTATTTTTCCGCTTTGTGGTTGAGAGATTGCACCAATTTTCGTATTTTTCTTCAATTCAGATTCGATAGCTACTTCTTTTCCTTTTGTATCAATTACTAATTGAACGGGAGCTAATTTTCCAGGAGAATAAGCTTGAGAAATAAGACTAAATCCTTCACGAGAAGGCATCTTTTCTGGAAATGAAGACAATAAATCATATGTATATTTTACTTGAGTCGAAAAAAATGCAGATTCTACAAAAGATAATATTTTACAAAGAGTTGGTTGAATTGTTTTTGATGGGGATTGTTTTGAAGGAATAATGATTGGAGGATCTTTCCTACCGATGGGACAGAAAAAACTTTGGGTAATGCGGCCTTGGACTGAAAATATTCTTGTTATAACTTGGATAAAGTAGATGTAAATAACAATAAGAGGTACAGGTGAAGATGGATCAATTAGGAGATTCCATTATATGTAATCAATATTACCACAGTGTATATAAAATATTTTTCTTGACTTTTTATACGAATATTAGGAAAATAATAAAAAAAGAAAGGAGGGGTAACGTTGGAGGAATATGTGCTAGATATATATAATTTTTTGTATACGACTGATTGGGAAGATATCATGTCAATTGTAAGTATTGTATTATGTATTCAATTCCTATTTTTATATGGGAAAATGAATAGTGCTAATTTTTCTTTAACGTCCCCGTCCGACATACAAGGAGAAATATCACTAAGACAGACAAACTTGAAGCATGTATATTTCCCTATAATTATTATGCTCTTTATTCGTTATATTACCGCTGTTGTAAAGAAAAAAGAAGGAGACGACCACTATCATCCAATTTGTCATCTGAATTTTAAATGAATGATACAAGGAGGAGATTCGTATGTGGATTCGTTTCGTATTAATTGGTTTCTTTTCATTAACAGCAATGTCTCTGATTGGTTTTCAATTAACTGAGATTCTTCAAGCATATAGCGATATGTTTCTTAATAAAAACTAATGTGAGTGTTATAGTTTGAAATTTTTAGTGTGAAACGATACAATCCTTCTTAAGTGGTAAAAGACTTAAGGAGGATTTTTTATCTTTTCATTTAAATATCGATAAGAACAGCGCTGATGGGAGTTTTACGTTATATAATTATTCAAACATTTGTCACATTTACAATATTGATAATATGTTAAAATAATGAAGCTACTGTATATTTTAAGAAAAATGAGGGAGTGAGTAATTTGACTGATCGTTCTGTGAAACAGAAGAGCTATGCTCCTGTTGTAATAACGCTTTCTGTGATCGTCAATGCGATTATTTTATTTTTGTTTTTTGGACCAGTTGGATACAAAGGAGAAGTGCATTTTGATGTAACAATTTTGCCACTTGTCAATGCGATTTGTAATAGTTTTACATTCGTGTTTTTACTAGCAGCGTTGTTCTCGATTATTAAAAAGAATGTAAAGCTACATAGAGGATTTATTCTTGCCGCATTTACAACAACATTAATATTTTGTGTTTCGTATTTAACGTATCATTATTTAGCGCCAGCAACGCATTTTGGTGGAGAAGGAATCATTAAATATGTATATTTCTTTATTTTAATTACGCATATTTTCCTTGCTGCTATTATTGTGCCGCTTGCATTATTTTCTTTAGTATATGGATTTACAAATCAATTGACTCGTCATCGTAAAATTGTACGTTGGACGATGCCAATCTGGTTATATGTAAGTCTTTCTGGAGTTATCGTATACTTAATGATTTCACCTTATTATTAAAAGAGTCTCAGTTTTAGCTGAGATTCTTTTTTTGTATAAGCATATTTTTTTATAAAAAACTAAATATATGATATACAAAAGTATAGTTACTTTTATCTAGAAAGGATGAAGTGTATGCAAAATTTTATGTTTCGTAATCCAACAAAGCTTATTTTTGGAAAAGGACAATTAGAACAATTGAAATTAGAAATACCTCAATACGGGAAAAAGGTGTTACTCGTATATGGCGGTGGAAGTATTAAACAAAATGGAATTTACGATAACGTGATATCTATGTTAAAAGAAATAGATGCAGAAATTTTTGAGTTAAGTGGAGTGGAACCTAACCCGCGTTTATCGACAGTAAACAAAGGGATTCAAATTTGTAAAGAAAATGATATCGAGTTTGTTTTAGCTGTGGGCGGTGGAAGTGTAATAGATTGCACAAAAGCTATTGCCGCTGGTAGTAAGTATGATGGAGATGCGTGGGATCTTGTTACGAAAAAAGCTATCGCAAAAGAAGCGTTACCTTTTGGAACAGTATTAACTCTAGCTGCAACAGGTTCTGAAATGAATGCAGGTTCAGTTATTACAAATTGGGAAACAAATGAGAAATATGGCTGGGGGAGTCCAGTAACATTTCCGCAATTTTCTATTTTAGATCCGAACCACACAATATCTGTACCGCGTAACCAAACAATTTACGGTATTGTTGATATTATGTCGCATGTACTCGAGCAATATTTTCACCAAGGTACAAATACGGCATTGCAGGACCGCTACTGTGAATCAATTTTACAAACGGTTATTGAGACAGCTCCGAATTTGCTGCATGATTTAGAAAGTTATGAGCATCGTGAAACGATTTTATATTGCGGTACAATGGCGTTAAATGGTATTTTGGCGATGGGCGTAAGCGGGGACTGGGCAACGCATAACATTGAGCATGCTGTTTCGGCAGTGTATGATATTCCGCATGGCGGTGGCTTAGCAATTTTATTCCCAAATTGGATGAAACATGTTTTACATGAAAATGTAGATCGTTTTAAACAATTTGCGATTCGAGTATTTCATGTTCAAACAGAAGGGAAAACTGATGTTGACATAGCATTAGAAGGAATTGAAGCATTGCGTCAATTTTGGAAATCTATTGGAGCGCCGGCTCGTTTAGCTGATTACAAAATTGATGAAGACCAAATTGATATTATGGCAGAAAAGGCAATGGCATATGGTGAGTTTGGACAGTTTAAAAAATTAAATAAACAAGATGTTGTAGCAATTTATCAAGCATCATTATAACGAAACAAAAACACTTCTTTAATAAAGAGGTGTTTTTTATTTGTTAATATTCTCACCAAACTATATATACAAGTTAAAAAAATGACATCAAAACCCCTTTCTTTTTAGGGGAGGACGAGAGCGTCTGGCTATGCATAGAAGCGGTCAGTGCCTTTTTCTGCCACATGCAAGGTTTAAAACAAAAGGAGAAAGCAAGTGCAGATCATGTTGTATTCCGCATAGCAGCGACTTATAAAGAAAAGCGGAAGCGGCTCGCTCAGAATAAGAGGGGGATGGAGCTTCTGACATAGAGGCGCTTTTTGCCTCGGCGGAAGACGCGAAGCCACCGACTGTTCTAGCCGCTGGAGTTAGACAAAGATGTTGAAAAATTAAAATGGATTTATATAGCAACTGTTAATGGAGTATTTATTGTAAAGTGAAGTGATAAAAGGGCACACGATGAATTTACAAGCCTCTTAAAAACATTCGTAAGCGAACTCATTAAACAATTAGATGAAGATGGAGGATTATTTAGAATGGATATATTGTTCGTCCTGTCAAAATGTTATATGCGGTGCAAAACTGAGTTTGGATATATTCGGTATTCATTGTGTCTGTTTCTTCATTTGTAAGTAGTATATGAAATGAGCGGAGTAAACAATTTAGTGCAAAGTATACCTCTTCCTGGGAGCGATCTATTTCATTTGTTGCTGTTGCTAAAATTAAATCTTCTATTAATGAGCGGAAATCAATAGTAGCTTGTCCAACTTTCATAGTATCATCTCCATTTTTGTTTTTACTATGTATATGAAGCGGTTGGACAAAACATGTAAAATAGATTATATTTTTTAACAAATATATTTGTAATTTCAATTACCGTAATAAGATAACTTGCATTTTGGCTATTAAAATTGGTAAGATTGGGTATAATAATCAGATGTATAACGTTACATAAAGAGAGTTGAAGTGTATGGGAACAGAAAAACAGGACAAAGTTGTTGTTATTATTGGACCAACTGCAGTTGGAAAAACAAAGCTTAGCATTGAATTGGCAAAAGCGTTAAATGGGGAAATTATAAGCGGCGATTCAATGCAAATCTATCGTAATATGGATATAGGTACGGCGAAAGTTACGGAAGAAGAGATGGACGGAATTCCGCATTATATGATTGATATAAAAAATCCAGAAGATTCCTTTTCTGTTGCTGAGTTTCAAGAACTTGTACGCGGTCATATAGAAGATATTACAAATCGTGGTAAACTACCTATAATTGTTGGTGGAACAGGTTTATATGTACAATCCGTGTTATATGATTACCAGTTTTCTGATGAGCCGGGAGATCATGCGTACCGTAAACAGTTAGAACAATTAGCAGAGGAACATGGTGTAGAGTATATACATGGAAAGCTGGGAGAGGTTGATCCAATAAGCGCAAAGCGTATTCATCCAAACAATGTAAGACGTGTCATTCGTGCTTTAGAAATTTTTCATACAACAGGGCAAAAAATGAGTGATCAATTAGAACAACAAGAAAATGAATTGTTATATGACGTTGCTTTAATTGGTCTAACAATGGATCGAGATTTATTATATAGTCGCATTAATTTACGTGTAGACATTATGATGGAGCAAGGTTTATTAGATGAAGTTAAGCGCTTGTATGAAGAAGAAATTCGGGATTGTCAATCTATTCAAGCGATTGGTTATAAAGAACTGTATGAATATTTTGATGGGAAAACTTCGTTAGAAGAAGCGGTAATCGCTTTAAAAACGAATTCTCGCCGCTATGCAAAACGACAATTAACTTGGTTCCGTAATAAAATGGATGTTGAGTGGTTTGATGTTACAAGTGGTGAAAAATTTCGAGAAATTTTACAGTACACAGAAGGAAAGCTACAACTTAAGTCGAATAATAAGTAGTAGAGAAAAAGAGGAGGATTCGACATGAAGCAATCAATCAATATTCAAGATCAATTTTTAAACCAACTCCGTAAAGAGAATACGTTTGTCACGCTGTACTTATTAAATGGCTTCCAACTTCGTGGTTTAATTAAAGGATTTGATAATTTCACTGTATTGTTGGAAACAGAAGGTAAGCAACAGCTTATTTATAAACATGCGATTTCTACATTTGTTCCACAAAAGAACGTTTCAATCGAATTAGAATAGTAAAGAATTGTACATAGCAAAAAGAGCGAATCATTCGCTCTTTTTTATTTGCGTGCCCAGCTAAGCCTGGGCACTTCTTACTGGTGGAAATCTCTTTAAAAATAAAGAAAACGCCTATTACGAGGCGTTCTCTTTTTGCTTTGCATAGTTATAATATCTTTTTAATGAAATCTTTGACTTGAAACCAATACGTTTTATAATTTCCTGTTCAGGAATGTGGTGTTGAATGAGTCGTAAAATAAATGTATTGCGTAAATGCTGACCAGAGATACCTTTGCGCAATCCTGCGCGTGCTACTTCAAGTCGAATCATTTTTTGTACGGAAATTTCTGTTAATGCTTTTGGAGCGTCATTTTCATATACCCAACGGAATGTATTTCGATTAAAATCAAAGGCTACAAATAATGGATCCGAGCTATGGTATTTTGGGCGTACTGGCTCGGGAATTTTTTTATAGTAATGATATAGCTTTTTTTTATCTTCTTCAGTTAATGAAATGACTCGTTCTATTCCAGAGACGGCGGGAATAGATAATGTATTATTTTCAAAATGGACATGCTGCATATTCAATGAGACAAGTTCTTGTAACGATAAACCGTAATCGAGCAGAAGCATAATAATGCATACGTTTCGATCCATGAGTAATGGACGTACAGGTCGTTGTTTATCTGACAGTCCTTCTAAAGAAGTTAAAATATATTTTAAACGCTGTTCTTCTTGTGGCGAAATGAAATCTTCATCTCGCAATGTACGATCTGGCTGTATGATAAGGTCCATGTCTTTTAGTGGGCTAGGCAAGTTTAAAAAATGATACAGTCGATTTAACACAATGAAAACACGGTGCATTGTTTTTTCGGAGTAATGCCGTTTTATTTTTAAGTCCGAAAAATAATCTTCATAGTCTTTTGGACAAAGAGTCTCCCATATATTATTAGAAGAAACTTTTTTGTTTTTTTGTAACCAATGAACAAAATCCTCGATGTCGTAGACGTATCGTTTAATAGTTGAAGGTTTTCGTCCCTTGTTTAATAAATAAGCAGAGAAAGCTTGTACTGTATCATTAATTTCTTTTGTTGACATAGTCCCACCTCCCTAGTTTTCTTATATTATAACAAAAATTTTCAGAAAATGTTTATTTCTTGGGAAAGCGCAAATGTTGACAATATTCGTCAGTGAAATGATAAAAATGAGGTGATTGTATGGAACAGTCGATGCGAAAGAAGAATAATAACCAAATTAACATTGTGCTGAATCACCGAAAGAAGGTTTCTGTTTCTTCTACAGAACAAAAGCAAAATCTCTCAACTGAAACTGTTACAAAACATGAAATGTTGCAGCGAATTGAAGAAGAAATGAGCAAGCTTGTTGGAATGCAGGAAATCAAAAAAATTATAAAAGAAATTTATGCATGGATTTATGTAAATAAAAAGCGGCAAGAAATGGGTTTGAAATCAGAGAAACAAGTTCTTCATATGTTATTTAAAGGTAATCCAGGAACGGGGAAAACAACTGTTGCTAGGATGATTGGGAAATTATTATTTGAGATGAATGTGTTGTCAAAAGGGCATTTAGTTGAAGCGGAACGAGCGGACTTAGTCGGTGAATATATTGGGCATACTGCACAAAAAACGCGTGACCTCATTCGAAAAGCAATGGGGGGGATTTTGTTTATTGATGAAGCTTATTCGCTTGCACGTGGTGGTGAAAAAGATTTTGGAAAGGAGGCAATTGATACGCTCGTTAAACACATGGAAGATAAGCAACATGCTTTTGTGCTCATTTTAGCAGGGTATTCACGTGAGATGAACCATTTTCTATCACTAAACCCTGGTTTGCAATCTCGTTTTCCTTTCATTATTGAGTTTTCGGATTACACCGTCAATCAACTATTAGAGATAGGGAAACGGATGTACGATGAACGGGAGTATCAATTATCAAAAGAGGCAGAGTGGAATCTTCGCGATCATTTAAATGCAGTAAAATATTCATCTCAGGTTACGTCTTTTAGCAATGGGCGTTACGTTCGTAATATTGTGGAAAAGTCTATTCGTACACAAGCGATGAGGCTGCTTCAGGAAGAAACGTACGATAAATATGATTTAATAACAATTTCTAGTAGTGATTTAACACTTGAAGAAGAAACGCACAGTTCATAAATTGTTTATAATAAAACACGAAGCGTAATGCTTCGTGTTTTATTTCGTATTCTTTGTTTTTGCGCGTTGTTCTAATTGGCTTTTTGGACTTTGATCTGCTACATCTGAAGCGAGTCCTTGTGGATTAACGCTGCTGCTTTGTCCACGATTACGTTTGTTATTTCCTTTTGCCATTTTACCTCACCCCTGTTCTTCTTTTGCTTTTTGTTGATATGCCTTGTGATAGCGCTCCATTTTTTTGCTTTTTTCGTATGCGGAATTTACATCATGTCCAAATTGATCTACGGAACTTCTTTGCGCGCCTTTATTCACGTGCTTTGTCATTTGTCTCACCTCTCTTTATGGAATAGTATTTACGGATATGTGCAAAAAACATGCAATAAAATAATACTTTCATGAGTGGTATTTTTCGTTACTAATGATGATAAGGAGGATTAAGTGGAATGTTTTTTTGATTAGGATAGGGGAAAGTAGAAAAACCCTTTACAAAAAAAGTAAAGGGTTCATTTGTTTATCTATCACTGAAATGTTCAATCTTTTCTACACTACGATGTGGCAAATGCCATTTGTAATAGATAGAAATCATACGGAAACATACGATAAGAACGAATAAAATATACAATGCTGAGTCACTCGCAACAATTTTAGCACCAATTAACAATCCGGCTAAAATTGTCCAAAGTGCATAAATCTCTGATTGTAGTACAAGTGGTTTTCGGCGTGCTAATAAATCACGGATAATACCACCCCCGATTCCTGTTAACACAGATGCTACAATCGTTGCGCTAATTGGTAAGTTTAGTTTTTGTGCATATAGTGCACCTTGAATTGCAAAAGCAGATAAACCAATTGCATCGGTGATATTTTCCCAGCGTTTCCAATGTTTAATAAGTTTATTTGGAAATAAGAAGATAATAGTTATTGATAATAGTGCAATTTGAAATAGCATATCTTGTTGCCAAAACGAAACAATTGGATAACCGATTAATAAATTGCGCATTGCGCCTCCTCCGAAGGCGGTTGCCATCCCTAAAATATAAACCCCAAAAATATCATATTCTTCTTCCATCGCGATGATTGCTCCGCTTAAAGCAAAGGCAATTGTACCAATGATGCTAAATAAATCCCATGCCATGAAATTCTCCCCCACTAACTAGATGAAATGTTTTTACTCTGCTATTATATTAGAAGGTTTAATTTTCGAAAAGGATGAGTGAAGATATTTGTTAGAAAAAAAAGAAAAAGTGATACTAGTTGGCTGTCAATTACCCCAAGATGATGACGAACGTTTTGAACATTCAATGGAAGAGCTAGCTTCATTAGCAAAAACAGCACAAGCAGAAGTGTTAGTTATGGCGGTGCAAAAGCGTTCTAAGTTCCATCCAGCAACGTATATCGGGAAGGGGAAGTTAGAAGAACTTACTTTGCTTGCAGAAGAACTAGAACCAGATGTTATCATTTTTAATAATGAATTAACACCGAGCCAAATTCGAAATTTATCAGCACAGTTAGATGCGAGAGTTATTGATCGTACACAACTGATATTAGATATTTTTGCTCAGCGCGCGAAGTCGAGAGAAGGGAAATTGCAAGTGGAACTTGCACAGCTACAATATGCGTTGCCGCGTCTTGTAGGACAAGGGCAAGCGTTATCTCGTCTTGGCGGTGGTATTGGAACAAGAGGTCCGGGGGAAACGAAGTTAGAAACGGATCGTCGTCATATTCGTTCTCGCATTGATGAAATTAAACGGCAACTCTTTGGTGTAGTAGAGCATCGAAAAAGATACCGTGAACGACGTAAGGAAAATCAGGTTTTTCAAGTTTCTTTAGTTGGATACACGAATGCTGGAAAATCTACGCTGTTTAACAGATTAACAGCGGCTGATACATTTGAGGAAGACTTACTGTTTGCAACTCTTGATCCGACGACACGTAAAATGCAGTTGTCATGTGGATATACAGTGTTATTAACAGATACAGTTGGGTTTATTCAAGATTTACCGACATCGTTAGTTGCAGCATTTCGTTCCACGTTAGAAGAAGTAAATGAAGCGGACGTTATTTTGCATGTTATCGATTCAGCTGATCCAAATTATATTGGGCATGAAGAGACGGTGAAAAAATTATTGCAAGATCTTGAATTTGATCACATTCCAATTATTACTGTGTACAATAAAAAAGATAAGTTACATCCAAACTTCATTCCGTTCCCGAAGAATGATTTTATTATGACAAGTGCTTTTCAAGCGGTGGATTTAGAAAAATTAAAAGAAGTTGTAGAAATAGAAATGATGAAGCGAATGGATTCGTATGAATTAATGATTCCGGTGCATGAAGGCAGATTGTTGACGCTTTTAAAAACAGAAACAGTATTAAAAGCAATGACGTTTCGAGAAGAGAAGCAAGCATATGAATGTACAGGGTATATTTTTGCTCATTCTCCGCTAAACGGACAAATCCATAAATATTCAACGAGAAAAGGAGAAGAGAAAGAAGATGTTTAATCGATTGAAGAATGGGGAAAAGATTGCCCCAATTGTAAAAGAAGTAGAAATGCAAATTGCGGGAATACATAAATATATTGATGGAGTAATTGAAAGTAATCAATTTCGTGTGTTAGAAAGTTTTCGTAATCATAAAATTAGTGACGCGCATTTTATTCCAACAACAGGATATGGCTATGATGATATCGGCCGTGATACGTTAGAAAAAGTGTATGCTGATGTATTTGGGGCAGAAGCAGGTCTCGTACGTCCGCAAATTATTTCTGGAACTCACGCAATCTCTACAGCGTTGTTTGGAATTTTACGCCCTGGTGATGAATTGTTATATATAACTGGGAAGCCATATGATACGTTAGAAGAAATTGTTGGTGTTCGCGGAAAAGGCGTTGGCTCATTTAAAGAGTATAATATCGGTTACCAGGCAGTTGCTTTAACAGAAGAGGGATGTGTTGATTTTGCTGCAGTGCAAGCGGCAATTCGTGAAAATACAAAAATGATTGGGATTCAACGTTCAAAGGGCTATGCAACTCGCCCGTCATTTACAATTGCCGAAATTAAAGAAATGATTGCATTTGTAAAAGAAATTAAACCGGATGTTGTTGTGTTTGTAGACAACTGCTATGGAGAATTTGTAGAAGAGCTAGAACCGTGTCATGTCGGTGCAGATTTAATGGCAGGTTCACTTATTAAAAATCCGGGTGGCGGCATTGTGAAAACGGGCGGCTATATTGTTGGGAAAGGGCAATATGTAGAAGCGTGTGCATATCGTTTAACGTCCCCAGGCATTGGAGCAGAAGCTGGTGCATCTTTATATAGTTTACAAGAGATGTATCAAGGGTTTTTCTTAGCGCCACATGTTGCTGGTCAAGCACTAAAAGGTGCGATTTTTACAGCGGCCTTTTTAGAAAGGCTTGGTATGAATACATCGCCAACTTGGGATGCGCCGCGAACAGATTTAATACAATCTGTTCAATTTGATGATAAAGAACGTATGATTGCATTTTGCCAAGCGATTCAATATGCATCACCGATTAATTCGCATTTTACACCATATCCAAATTACATGCCGGGGTATGAAGACGATGTGATTATGGCTGCAGGTACATTTATTCAAGGTGCGAGTATTGAATTATCAGCAGATGGTCCAATTCGTCCGCCTTATGTTGCTTATGTACAGGGGGGCTTAACATATTCGCATGTGAAGATTGCGATTTGTTCTGCTATTGATACGCTTATTGAGAAAAAACTATTAGTAATTTCTTAAATAAAAGCTGCCAATTTTGGCGGCTTTTTTGTATATAAGTAATGAATTGAGCCATTTTAATAAGAGTGAAAAAATTTTTCAAAAAACCATGTAAGAAAAGCTGACATCTGTTGACATGATACATAACATGGTATAAAATGAGATCAAGTTAAGGCGAAGGGGGAACTGAAGTGACGCAAAATGATCGACGTTCTGCTCCGCTGTTTCCAATAAGTATAGTTATGGATTTAACACAATTATCTGCACGTCAAATTCGTTACTATGAAGAACATAAATTGATTTCCCCAACCCGTACAAAAGGAAATCGTAGATTATTTTCATTTAACGATGTAGATAAATTGTTAGAGATTAAAGATTTGTTAGATCAAGGTTTAAACATGGCTGGTATTAAGCAAGTACTACTAATGAAGGAAAATCAATCAGAGGCGAAACAAGTAAGAGAAGAAGTGAAGGAAATTTCGAAATCTGAGCTTCGTAAAATTCTTCGAGATGAACTGCAACATACAGGCAGATTTAATCGAACGTCTTTACGACAAGGTGATATTTCAAGGTTTTTTCATTAATGATTGATAATTTTGAGAATGTTTAGAGGGACTAAGGAGGAATTGAACATGGCAAAGTACACAAAAGAAGATATTTTCCGTTTAGCGAAAGAAGAGAATGTAAAGTATATCCGTCTGCAATTTACGGATCTTTTAGGAAGTATTAAAAACGTAGAAATTCCAGTTAGTCAGTTAACAAAAGCTCTAGATAACAAAATGATGTTTGACGGATCTTCTATTGAAGGATTTGTTCGCATTGAAGAATCTGACATGTACTTATATCCAGACTTAGATACATGGGTAGTCTTCCCGTGGACTGCTGAAAAAGGGAAAGTAGCGAGATTAATTTGTGATATTTATAATGCAGATGGTACACCGTTTGAAGGTGATCCACGTAACAACTTAAAACGCATGTTAAAAGAAATGGAAGAACTAGGCTTCACTGATTTCAATCTTGGGCCAGAGCCGGAGTTTTTCTTATTTAAAGTTGATGAAAAAGGAAATCCAACATTAGAATTAAATGATAATGGCGGATATTTCGACCTTGCTCCGATGGATTTAGGGGAAAACTGCCGTCGTGATATCGTTCTTGAACTTGAAGAAATGGGCTTTGAAATTGAAGCATCTCACCATGAAGTTGCACCAGGACAACATGAAATTGACTTTAAATATGCAAGTGCAATTAAGGCATGCGACGATATTCAAACGTTTAAACTTGTTGTAAAAACAATCGCGCGTAAACACGGTTTACACGCAACATTTATGCCAAAACCACTATTTGGTGTAAACGGTTCTGGTATGCACTGTAACTTATCACTATTCAAAAATGGTGAGAACGTATTCTACGATCAAAATGGTGATTTACAATTAAGTGACGATGCTCGCCACTTCATCGCAGGTATTTTGAAACATGCACCAAGCTTTACAGCTGTAACAAATCCAACTGTAAACTCTTATAAACGTTTAGTACCTGGATATGAAGCACCTTGTTACGTAGCGTGGTCTGCACAAAACCGTAGCCCGTTAATCCGTATCCCTGCATCTCGCGGTGTAAGTACGCGTGTAGAAGTACGTAGCGTAGACCCAGCTGCAAACCCATATTTAGCAATGGCTGTATTACTAGCAGCAGGTCTTGATGGGATTAAAAATAAACTAGCGGTACCACCTGCGGTAGATCGCAACATTTATGTAATGACTCCAGAAGAACGCGAAAAAGCAGGCATTATTGATTTGCCAGCTACATTAGCACAAGCATTAAATGAACTAAAATCAAGCGAAATCATTTGCGGTGCGTTAGGAGAACACTTACTTGAGCACTTTATCGAAGCGAAAGAAATTGAGTGGGATATGTTCCGTACGCAAGTTCACCAATGGGAACGCGATCAATATATGACTCTTTACTAAGAGTGGGAGGCCTTGATACTACTGGTATCGGGGCTTTTTTCTTTTTGTGGGTAAATCAACGCTGAGGGTATGAGCAGAAAAAGAGCCACAAAAAATCGAAAAAATTTTTTTATCCTAAGATATCATTCATATATGCTTCAAATTCAGCGATGGAAACTTTATTAATTTTGTCGCTAATATGTGAATAAATATTCGAGGTAATTTCTATATTTTTGTGTCCTAATCGTTCTTGAAAGTATTTCATACTTGCACCAGATTCTAATAGAAGAACTGCATGTGTATGTCGAAGTGAATGAATTTCTAATTTTGGCAAGTCTGCTTTCTTAAGGATTCACGAAAACGCATTGAATAAAGTTGATTTTGGTAAAAATCTACCGTCTACTCTAGTAAATACTAAGTTTAACTCATGTTCATATGCTTCTTGTAAAACAAGTTTGTTTTCGTTTTTCCATTTCTTGTGATTAAGTAAATCGTTAGTTAGTGGCTTAGGCATCATAATAGTACGTCTAGAAGTGAATGTTTTGGTATCTCCGAAAAGATTTTCACCTTGTTTAACTGAAAAATCTAAGGTTTTAGTGATATTGATGGTTTGTTCTTTGAAATCAATATCACTCCATTGTAATGCTGCAGCTTCACCTTTTCGCATGCCTGTATTGATTAGAGTTTTGAAAAAAATATAATAGATATAGTTATATTGATAAGCATTTTTTAGAAAAAGAGGGATGTCTTCAGTTCGCATATACTTGAGACCTTCTTTTTCTTTATTGTTTTTATTAGAAATTACTATGTCTTCACAAGGGTTGTATTCAATTTTTTTTAAACTAACAGCTTTTTTCATAGCGTTATGCATTGTACCATGGATAATTTCTATTGTACGTTTACTATATCCTTTATCAGTCAAGTGATTGATGAAATTTTGATACATCATAGGTTTAATCTCTTTTAAGTTGATGTTCTTGAAATAAGGAATTAAATGTTTTTCAATATTACGCTCATGTAGAATAAAAGTGTTTTTTCTAACTGTATTTTCTTTAAATAATTTTAACTAGTCACGAAGGTAATACTTTAATGATGTAGGGGTGCTTTCAACTTCTAAACCATTCAATATTTTTTTCTTCTTCAGCCGCAGCGATTTGGGCTTCTTTTTTTGTTTTGAATCCACGTTTAGTTTTTTCTTTAAACTCTTGAGTATAAGGGTCTTTGAATTTAATACGATATTGTCAGCCGTTACTTACTTTTTGAAAACTAGCCATTTTATTTCCTCTCCTTCAATAAAATTTATAAAACTCTAAGAGTTCCACTGGGATA
Source organism: Bacillus bruguierae (assembly GCF_037104725.1). Taxonomy (NCBI): domain Bacteria; kingdom Bacillati; phylum Bacillota; class Bacilli; order Caryophanales; family Bacillaceae; genus Bacillus; species Bacillus bruguierae. Next base: position 187,083 of record NZ_JBAWSX010000009.1, read on the forward strand.
TTATTTTTATATGCTATACATGCTTTTGTATCTCCCAGATTAATGGTTGTATCATCAATTAACAAAAGCGCAGCAAAAGTATTTGCTTCTATCTCTAATTTATCAACAGAAAAAAATGTGTTCTTACGCAGAAAAGGTGTGTTTGCATGAGTGTGTAGGATTGCATGTCCTAATTCATGAGCACAAACCGTTCTTTGCATGGATGGAGATAAATTATTATTAATAACAATAAAACGATTTCTTTTTTCATATTTGTAAAATCCGTTTATTTCCTCGTGTAGATCCCAGTTTAGTATATTAATCTTTAAGTAATCTGCAAGCTCATAGGGGTTATTCGTGTTGTATTTTTTGCAAAGTTGTTTGACTAGATCTCTTATGACGAATTTCAATATTTTCCCTCCTAAGCCCGCATCAGTTATCGTTAGTATTACGATATTTCTTAGGAACGTATTTTTTATTGATTACTTTAGTTTGTTTCACGATGTATTCCATTGCGTCCAATAACGATTCTACAGCTTCCGGACTCATAGGTTCGCCAGAGAACATTAAACCATCTTCACCTTGAAGATCTCTTTTTATTTCTTCCATTCTCTTTGCTATGTCTTTTTCATCTTTTGAAGTAAGGTTACTTGTTTGAGTAGCTCCATCTTCAGTAAGTAATAAATTAATATCAATATCTAAAGCGGAAGCGATTGTTCTTAATGTGTCTAAACTAGGATTGTATCTTCCACTTTCAAGATCACCTAAATACGAGCGTGAAATATTAGCTTTTTCTGCTAAGGCTTTTTGTGTCATTTTCTTTTCTTTCCTATATTTTTTTATGTTTATTGATATGCTCATAAGGCATGTTTCCCTCCTGAAATGTCGGTATTATCGACCTTTGTGAAAAGTTTAATGCAAAAATGACGGAAAAACAATAGAAAATCTATTTACAATATGACGGAAATACCTTACAATAAGTTTTGTAAGGCGGTGATTAACTGATGGAACAGCATGAAACACTGGGGATGATAGTCAAAAAAAGTCGTCAAAATAAAAAGTTGCGACAAATTGAAGTATCAAAATCAGCTTCTATATCTAGGAATTACCTTTCTGATATTGAAAATGACAGGTATACTCCTAGTTTGAAAACTTTTATAAGGTTAGCTTCTGTTTTGGAGTTAGACCTTAATTTATTGGCAAAAATGACGGAAATACAAGTTAAATATAGTGGGGAGGAGTCGAAATGTACGACCAACTAGCTGTAGTGGAAGAGAAGTTTTCATTAAGAGTTATAAATCAGGGTGGAAAATTGTTAGTTGATAGTAGAGAAGTTGCAAATATGATAGGTAAACGTCACACGGATTTATTAAGAAGTATTGAAAATTATATAAAAATTTTAGAAAACGCAAAAATGCGTTCTCAGAATTTTTTTGTAGAGGACAATTATACCACTGAGGGTAATAACAAAGCTTACAAAAAGTATCTCTTAACTCGTAAGGGTTGTGACTTGGTAGCAAATAAATTAACCGGTGAAAAGGGAATACTTTTTACTGCTACATATGTTATGCAATTTGAAAAAATGAAAAGGCAAATACAAGGGGAGCAAGAAATGCTAGGAAACACTTACAGTCAAATTAAACTGCTAGCAACAGGGACACTGGATTTAAACAACAGAGTTACATCCTTAGAAGAAAAAATTGAAACGCAATTAACTATTGATTACGGTCAGCAACGTATTCTGGAGAAGAGTAAAGCCAAAAGAATCTACTTCTTATGGGAAAACGAGCATGTAGATAGAGAAATACATGATTCTACTCGCAAGCTATTCAGATTATTGGGGCGTAATTTGAAAGATGCATTCAATGTTAATAGTTATCGTGACATTTTGAAGAAGGATTTTGAGGAAGCTTTGAACTTTATAAATGGCTGGAGACCAATAGTTTGAAACTCGGGGGGAAACGATTATGTTAAATGTTCAAATAGACGAGGGTGTTGTGAAGGAATTATGTGTGGAAGAAATTCAAAAGAAGGTTAAAGAATATGATGCTGAATTAACGTTTTGGGATACCAAAGAACTTAAAAAGCGTGTATGTATGTCGTGGAATACAATTCAAGATCAGTTCTTCTTTGATCCGCGGTTCCCAAAATTTAAAGTGGGTAAGAAATGGTATTTTCCAGCAAAACAGGTTCAAGCGTTTTTAATAGAGTGGGCAGAAGAAAGGATGGATTAATTATGTTAATAATCGATTACAACAATGTAAAAGTATCTGATTATCTTAGATTACTAGCTCATTATACGTTACCAAATAAAAAGCAACGTCGTTTAATTGAGAACAGATTTATATGTTTAAACGCTCTGATTAAAAAAAGGAAGGTGAATCTAATGGAAATTGAAAGCTTAGTTTTATCAGAAGATGTAGAGTTAGCAAAATCATTGCGTAACAAGAAGGAGAACTACATAAAGAATCAATTCTTGTTAACTTGCATTGCTAGGCAGAAAAATACAGAAGGTAAAACAAAAGAATTCTATCAAGCTTGTAAAGAGTATGAGGAATGGGGAGAAAAAGCTAAAGAATGTAATGAGCAACTAGCAAAGCTGTTCTTCAAAAAGGAAGAGCGTGACCGTGTAGAAATGGTAGCAAATAGAATGCGTGAGGTCGATATACCGGACCATATCATTGAGTACGTGTTAAATGAATAAAAAGAAACCCACGGCAATGGGTTCCTAAAATAAATAGAACTGCATTTATTATAGCAAGTAATTAAAGGTTTGAAAACGTGAGAGGTAGATATTATGGGGATTTTTCGAGTTAAAAAGGATAATAATTATTCTGTCATAAATAATACCAGTTTAAAAGATGAAAGGCTTTCTTGGAAAGCAAAAGGTATTTTGGCATATATTCTTACTCTTCCAGATGATTGGGTGTTTTATAGAGAAGAATTAGCTAGCCATGCGAAAGATGGTATTAACAGTTTGAGAGCTGGGATGCAGGAATTAAAAGAACATGGATATGTTAAACGATTCCCTATAAGGAATGAAAAAAACAAAATCATTAGATGGGAGACTGTTATTTACGAAATCCCAGTGGATGAAAACCAACCAGTGGAAAAGCCAGTGGATGATTTTCCACCGGCTGAAAAACCACCGGTGGAAAATCGCCAGCTACTAAATACTAATATACAAAGTACTAAAGAACTAAGTACTGATATACAAAATACTAATCATCATCATGTTGATAATGACATCACAACTCAAAAATTAATTGATGAAGAATTTAAAATAAGTTACAACTTTTTGCTAGGAAAAGGAATCCCTTTAAGCGAAATTGCGATTACAGAATTAGGAGAGTTTTGTAACACTTTAGGAAGCGAACTAATTGTACATGCAGTAAACAAAGCTCTCGATGAAAATGCACCAAAGTGGAGATATATACGTTCCATTCTTAGTAACTGGGAAAAGCAAAAAGTAAAAACATTAAATGATGTTGCTGCATTAGATACACAGTTTGAGCTTAGTAAGAATAGAAAGAAATCTGGTACAGGATACACACAACGAAATGAAGTGGTACCAGAATGGCTACATCAACAAGAAAATGAAGATTCAAGAGAACAGCATCAACAAAATACTCATTCAAATATAGATGAAGAGCGTAAAAGATTAGAAGCTGTATTGCAAAAATATAAATCCTAGGAGATGTTTACATGTTTGATCTATTTAAGGTAGGAGATTGGTGTGACATTTGCGGAGATAAAATAGAAAGTTTCGAAATGCGTTCCATGTATATTGAAGGATGCGAAAAAACACTTTGTCAAAAATGTTGTGATGAAATAGATAAAAGTGTAAAAGTTGTAGATTTTTATGTAATGCAGGATGTTATGAAAAAGCTGATTGAGCTGTTTGGAAGAAATAAAGTACAGCAATTCAATTTAACTGCAGCCGAACAGTTTGTAAAAGAGAATGACATTTCTATGAAAATAGAAAAACGTGGCGGTAGATTCCACCAAGAATGATTAGGAGAATTTAGTGTATTCTCTACAGCAGAATTAATAACAGTAATTACATTCTTAAAACGAAAGGTTAGTAGCCATTTATGGATGAACGCAGTAATTGGAGCAATCTTAAATTAGCAAATAACAATTACATTATCCCTAGAAGGTAATAGCCATGACTGAACAAATTACGGTTTTAAATTGGAGTTTTGTAAAGTTGAAAATGAAAAAGAAGTACGGCTCTTAATACGTGAGAAATATCGTAAACATTATGATTTTCGAATTCGTAGTGTAGAGATTTCTAATAGATCTTTAGAAGAAATTGAAGCGTTAGATTAAGAAGGAGAAAAGAAAATGGATTTACAAATAGGTAAAGGTTTTACAAAAGTCTCAATCGGGTATTGAGTTGTTTGTGAGATGGAGGATAGGCCACAAATTACACAAGTTGAAAAAACATTAAAGATACGCTCAATAATAAAGTATGGGTCCGTTGGCATAGCGAAGGCTCAATTAATGGTGAATATGGTTACAAAAGTTCGTGGTATTGAACAAAAACAGAATGCAAATAGAAGAAAGTAGGTGAATCATCATTTGTTTGACTGGATGAAAGACTATCAGAAATTAGAAGAAGACATTGCTTATTTGGACTACAACTTAGATAAAACAAAAGTTGAATTAAAACGATGGATTAGTGGTGATTTACGGGATGTGCGTTTAACTGCTGAATCGGACGGTGCGAAAGTAGAAGAACATCTTGAAGCAATTGAATATGAATTAGCTCATAAGATGAATGCTATGTATGATTTAAAGTATTTGATTAGTAGGTTTACAGGATTAGAAAATCGAATACTAAAAATGAAATATGTGGACGGAATGACTTTAGAACAAATAGCTTTTGATTTGCATTATAGTACAGGCTATATCCGACGTAAGCATGCTGAAATAAGAAAGATTGTCAAGTTTCTAGATGAATTTTAATGTTACCTTTATGTAGGTTACATGTGGTGTACAGAAACCATTGAAAAAATGATTTATAGTAGTAATATAAGGTTTTGACGAAAGGGCAACTATTTTATGGTTGCTCTTTTTCTTATGAAAGAAAGTATTATGAATTGATTTTACAGAATAATGAGCATTTAGCAGTTAGATGTACTTAGTAAATGTAGTAGGTTTTTTAGACAGAAAATAATAGGGAAAGTAAGGAGATGTTTAGTAATGAATAAATTAGTTGCTTCAACTAAAACAGTTAATCTGCCGCAACAGGTTCTACGATGGCAGACAATGGTAGAAAATGAATGTACTGCACAAGCTGTACCTGAGTTAGTGCCTTATGTGCTTGGAATTATTATGGTGGAAAGTGATGGGGATTCCGAAAAGACCCCCGATATTATGCAGTCAAGCGAATCACAAGGAAGGCCTATGAATTCAATTGACAACCCTAAGGAGTCAATTTATTACGGAGTAATGCATTTAAAAGGAGCTTTTGCAGATGCAAAGAAGTACGGTATTAATGATTTAAGTGCTATTGTTCAAGCATATAATTTTGGACGTGCTTACATCCGTTGGTTAGCTTCTAACAGTAAACAGCATTCACTACAGGTGGCAGAACAGTATTCTAAAACTGTTGTTGCACCATCTCTTGGAAATAACACTGGCGCTATGGTTCGATATAGTCACCCTATCGCTGTGGCATATAATGGTGGCTATCGATATAAAAATGGTGGGAATTTTTTCTACGCTGAAATTGTTAAACAATATGTGGATTTTAATGGAGGAACTGATCCTACAGATGTAGATACACGTCAGAATATCTCGTTACCGTCTGATTGGCTAACCAATAACTTAGGTTGGCTGCAATGTATGCAACGCCAATCTTGGGTATATAAAGAGCCAAATGAGTTTGCGGAAGTAGTAGGAAAGATTCCTCTTGACAGTGGTCATGTTTATTTAGCGTGCGCATGGGATGGAAAAAGATTTTGGTTTAAAATTGCAAATGACAATTGGGTTCCGGAAACAGCAATGCGTATCGAAAAAGACGGTAAAAGTAAAGGTGTCATT